>JAZDEQ010000024.1:0-31883 GCA_043808565.1 Candidatus Uhrbacteria bacterium
AAACAATACGTTCGTGAGCAATGGGAAAGAGATAAACAAGAAGACGGTGAGCAAATGGAATTCCATTGGTAATTAACTAACTAAATAGCCCCTTCTAGGGGCTTTCCCGAAACTACCGGCTCTGCCGGTAGAGGATCATTCGCCGATCTCGACGGGCAAAAACTCTCTCGGCTGGAGAAAAACATCATGGAATACAGCATCGCTCCGGTTGGTGGTCGGGTAAAAGCGGCTGGTATTGGTCTGGATCATCTTTTCAGCGAGGAAGATCCAGTGGCTCTCGACCGACAACTTAAACTGATGATCGCTCGGCCCTCTCTCGAACACCTGGTTGCCTTTTTTCCGAGTGACCACGCCAGACTGCGTCAGGTTTTGAAAAGCGTGGGCTTTTTCCGACCCAGCCTAAAAACCGATCAAGGCATGCCAGGAAATTTTCTGCAGTTTGAAATTGATCCGACACTCGAACGTTCCGTTCTCGAAACCCGAACCATTGTTCGAGTCGAAAACCTGGCGATTCCAGAACCTCACGCCGAGCTTGATCTTCAAACCATCGAAACGGTCCAAGCAAAATTCTTTGCTGGCCACTTCGAAGAAACCGCCGAAATGCTTGAGCAACTACCCAGCCGAGAAGCTGAAAAAGGTCGCCTGCCATTTTTCTTCATTCGTCCGGCTGTCGCTGACCAACCAATAACATTTGGTCAGGACATTGTTCGGAAAGTAGAGCAAGCAACCAGACGACTGACAGAACAGGTCTGTGCCGAAACCGGGGTTGCCCAACCCAACCTTATCTGGTGCCAGCCAGACGTCTTTATTCTCAAAGACGGTACGGTTCAAATAGAACGCTTGAATTGCCCAGACGTTGGACTGTTCTTGCGCGGGCTTAAACACCGGCTTTCGAAAAACTTGCCAAAGCTGATCGAACTGATGACCGAGCTAAAATCTCGGCTCTGCCAAACGATCGTCCGAGCCATTCCCGGCCCGGAACCGATTTGGATCGTGACTCGAGATGAGGTTCTGATCAACAACGAAGATCTTTTGGAAATCGGCGAAATCGAGGAGTTGCGGAATGGACTAAACGAACTTGGGCGCGGTCTTTGTGTTGTCGGTCTGTCCGAGGTCGACAAAATCAAACCAGGCGCTTCGGTTGTTCTCCTAAATCTCGACCATCAGCACCCAGCGATCAATCACCTATATGAACGGGTCGAGATGGGCGAGATCGACTGTTTTCCCAACCCGCGCTTTCAAGCGGCTTGTCAGCGCGCCACCGGACTAACCAGTCTGACTGTTCCTGAACGTCACCGAGAAAAATTTCTCTCGCTTATTGGTTCTGAACCAAAAAACGAGGCAGCTCACCGGACGATAATTAACCAGATCGAGCGCTTCACTAGAGGCAACGGCCTTAACACGCCAATTATCTACGCTCGTGTTGGTTCAGAATTGGTGCCGGTCCTACACAGATCGCTCCACTCATGGCGCCAACTAAAACGCCGAACCGAGCGTCAAGCCCCCAATGAATCAATCAGCCTCTTGGCTGTTCCGGCTACACCGGATAATCTTCTGCTTACCAGCGCTAGCGGACCGCGACTTCATGTGTTCCGTTTCTTGTGCCTTGGTAAATAACTCTATGACTACTCTTCGGGAAGTCCCACCTGACAAAATACTCTCAACTGCTTTTTCTTTAATTCGTGACGCCAAGACGGAAATCTTAGCGACCATGGATTTTAAAGAAGAACTGGCCCAGCCGCTTCCCGAAGAGTACTTTCTTTTACTAAAACAAAAAGTTTTTAACGGAATAATTTTAAAACGCCTTGGTTTTGGCACTAAAAATGAATACACTAAATTTGCTACCAAAAAGCCGCTTGCCTCGAAAAATTATTTTTTAATCCATGCTAAAAACGACGACTACCAACGAATGCTCATGGTTGATCGGAATAAAATGATCTTGGCTAAAAATTTTAAAAACCAACGAAAATTTTTCTTTTCTGATGACCCAAAATGCATTAAAAAATATCTAGATTATTTCAATTATTATTTAAAAATTAAGACCCTTTAACTTTTTTCACCAAATTGTTAAACTAATACCACTATGTCTAAATTTCTTACCGGCATCCAACCAAGTGGTCTGCTTCATCTTGGTAATTACATCGGCGCTATTGAACCAGCCGTCGAATCACAACGAGAAAATAAACTAATAATGTTTGTGGTTGATTATCACGCCATCACAGTTCTACAAAAACCAGAGGAACTCCGCCAAAATATTCTAAACGCCACGGCAATCTATTTAGCTTGTGGTATTGATCCCAAAAAAACCTTGCTGTTCCAGCAGTCACAAGTCCCTCAACATGCCGAATTAACCTGGATCCTAAATTGCACGGCTCGCATGGGTGAAATCGAACGTATGATTCAGTATAAAGAGAAATCCAAAACTCAAGGCGAAAGCACTTCGGTTGGTCTTTTCGATTATCCAGTTCTTCAAGCGGCTGATATTTTACTTTACGACACCGAAGTCGTTCCGGTTGGGGAAGATCAAAAACAACACATTGAATTAGCCCGCGATTTGGCAATTCGTTTCAATCGCGATTTTGGCGAGACATTTATCGTGCCTCAACCGCAAATCAAAAAAGTTGGCGGACGCATTATGGGGCTTGATGATCCGAGCAAAAAAATGTCCAAATCTGCTTCGAGTCCCAAAAATTATATCTCGCTTTTAGATGATGAAAAAACCATTAGCAAAAAAATCATGGGCGCGGCTACGGATTCCGAAGGCCGAGTGGCTTTTGATGAAAAGCGCCCGGGCATTTCCAATTTGGTCTCGATTTTTTCTATCATCACTAAAAAATCTGCCGAGCAAATTGAACTCGATTATACTGGCAAGGGTTACGGTGATTTTAAAAAAGACTTAGCTGAAGTTTTAACCCTTTTCTTAATGCCCCTGCAAGCCAAAATTAAAACTTATTTGGAACATGAAGACGAGTTAATAAAAATTCTGGCTGTGGGTTCGGCCCAAGCTCGCGAAGAAGCGGAGAGAAAGATGGAAATTGTCAGGCAGCGGATTGGGGTGAAGTTGTAAAATGTCTGAACTGGGATTATTTTATCCCGCCGTAGCTCGACGCGAGCGAAGGGGGATGGGATTTTGGGGATTAACAGAATTTTTAAAAAGACGTTTTTTACAACGTCTTTTTTAATTAAAACTTTTCCCCAACTTATAAATTTGACAAAAAATCTCCACTTTATTACACTAAAGTGACACTAAACTTATATGATCAATAAAAAACCTCTAAAAAATATTTCTTCCGCGGTTTATTACTATTATTCCCGCCTGGCCCCAAGGCTAGTTTTAAGGTGTCGAAACAACAGTTAATGACTACAGCAAAACCTTTCATTAATTTCGACTTTTTCAAACCGGTCTCGTGGTGAGACCGGTTTGTTCTTTAATTCACGGAGGCACAAATGAAGCGACTCATTCTATTGGCTGGTTTGCCGGGCGTGGGCAAGTCGGCAATTTCTGCCGCCTTAAGGCAAGCGACAAACGGAATGATCGTGGACATCGACGATTTCAAAAGAGCCAACGTCGATCCCAATCTCGTAAAAAGCCAAATCGATCCTCCAGAACAGAGGTGGACCTACTACCAACAGGCCGCACTGCATGTTCTCGATCTTTTCCGACGCGGCGCCGAGACTATCATCGTTGATGAAGTATTCCACCTCGCTTCACTTCGCGCGGACTTGGAAAATCTCTGTCGGTTAGAAGGAGTCGATGTTCTGTGGGCCGAGGTGAGATGCCCATACACCACGGTCGAAAGCCGCCTCAGAGCCAAAGACCGCGAAGGCCACATCCTCTCGACTGATGAGGCTTTAAGAATGTACCTTCTGTTTGGAGAAATCTTTGAGGCCTTCCCGGCCGATGCCTCCAACCATCTTGTCGTAAATAACGAGGATGGGCTAACGGCATCAGTGGCCGGGATCCTAGAAAGACTCTAAAGCCCTTGGGCTGGCCGCGACCAAATCGCGGCCAGCCCACACCATAAATAATTTCAAACTTATGCTCGATAAAAACACTTTGTTAAAAATTAAAAATCTGGCCATAAAAATTGACCACAATTTGGCTTTTGGCGGCAAATCAAAAGGCAATAAACATTTGGTTAGAGTTGTTCGCGTAGCAAAATTCTTGGCCAAAAAAACTGGTGCCGATCTGACGATTACCGAAGCCGGGGCTTTTTTACACGATACGGCTTTACCCTCTGGCAATGATTATGAATACTCCCAAAATAAAAAAATCGTAAAAAAATTACTTAAAACTTTTAATTTACCTAAAAATAAATTAAACGAAATCGCTGAATGTGTTGCTTCGCACGAAGGAACGGTTAAAGCTAAAAGTTTAGAAGCAAAAATTGTTCACGATGCTGATGTTCTCGACAAGCTTGGGATCTTGGGAATTATTCGCCACACTTGGAAAATGACCAATCAAAATAAAATTGACCCGCAGGCGGTAAAAGAAAAAGATATCAAAACCATCATCAACCACCTGGCCTGGCGACACAAAAAATTACAAACCCCTTTAGCTAAAAAAATGGCTGAATATTTAATTATCCCAATTAGTCCGGCTCAAGCCAAAAAAATAGTCATGCAAACCGCCAGCCTTGCCATTAATGGCGTTATAACCGAAAAAATCGCCCCGACTCTTTTTAAACATTTAAACCAAAAACAGCAACAAAAATTAAAAGAACAACTTAGTCTTGGCTACCTATATAAATTCAAATAAAAAAAATAAAACCGCCACGAAAAATTTCGTGGCGGTTTTATTGCACAGGTCATCTGTAAGCCGAATTTTGTCTGCCCCGCACCTTTCGCTAGAAAGGTGCGGGGGAGGCAATCATTTCTCTAGACCGACTATTGCTAATCGGCTCCTGTTCGCCTTCGCCGCTGTTTTAAAAGCAGCTTCGGCGTAACAATGCGAGCTACCAAATCTTGCTCTTGTACCAAACGCCCCGTCGCCTCATTAAAAGGGGCTATGGAGGCGCCCCCCGAAGCTCCGTCCAACGGAGCGAAGGGGGGAAGGGTTTTCCACGGCGCTTTTCTCAAAGCTGGCCCGCGTGAGCTCTTACTTCACCTCGCCGAAGCAAGGTTATCCCGCGCCTGCGGGCTCACGATTTCAAACTTACCTGGTCGCTTGCGCGAACCTCATCTTTGCAGATTCAGGCGTTATATTTTCTGTTGCACTTTCCCTAGGCTTCGGAAACCTGAACAAACAGAGATCTCTCAAGGTCGTTCAAATTTCTTTACTCCCGGTCGTCGTTAACGACTTTCTTTTTCAACTAACCATCGCTGGTTAGCGGGTATTCGGACTTTCCTCCCCGCACCTTTCATTATCATTCAAGACTCTTAAGACTTTCGCTTATTCGCCCTTTTAACTGGCCATAAGCTTTACCAAAATATTTCAAAGCTTTTTCTCTCCTTTTAGCATCTTCCAAACTCTTGTAAGCCTCATAATATATTAGAACCCATGGACAAAACGCTTTTGTGTAGGTGCTTTGACCAGAATTATGTTCAAAAAATCTTCTTTTTAAATCTTTTGTATAGCCTATGTAAAGGCTGAGATTTTTAAGACTTTTTAATATATAAACATAATACATAAAGGAATAATAGTGAAAGGTGCGGGGCGATTGCCCGATGACCTATGCGCCGCTAGATTAACAAAAAAACCCTTCATTGTCAACCATCGACTTTTCGCTTACAATATTGTTACTAAATTGTTACGAATTACGAAAAGTGCCGAATATACGAATTGTTGTACCGCTGTCATTCTGAGCGTCACGCGAAGAATCTCGCGTGCCAAGCCCTAGCTCGCCACGAGCGACGGCTGGCCGCGTAATTTTGGCAGATTCCTCTCCGTTCGACAGGGCTCACGGCCCTGAGTCGGATCGAAGGGCGAGACGCTCGGAATGACAAGAGGCGACATTTGAATTATTCGTAATTCGTATATTCGTTACTTTTCGTAATTCGTAACCCCGTAGTCCTCTTATGAAAAAAAGCGAATTTACTCTAACCTTTTTACTTCTCCCGCTCGATATTCTGGCGGTTTTTGCGGCTGGCTTTGCGGCTTATGCGGCTCGTTTTCATCCGGCTCTGGCTGGTATTCGACCGGTTATTTTTCAACTACCGATTGAAAATTACACTGTAATTTTGACTTCAGCCGTCGCCCTATGGATAACCATTTTTGCTTTTGCTGGCCTTTACAGTGTTCAGCCACGACCACTAAAAAAAGAATTAGCCCGAATTCTTTTAGCCTCAGCGGCCAGCATGGCGGTGATTTTTTCTCTGCTCTTTTTTTCCCGCTCGCTTTTTGAATCACGTTTTATTGTTTTAGCTGGCTGGCTGTTGGCGATAATTTTTGTTGGTCTCGAGCGTTTGGCCGTGCGTCTTTTACAAAAAGCTCTTTTATCCAAAGGGATTGGCACTCACCGTCTAGCCATCATCGGGCAAAATAAAACCACCGAAGCTTTAATTAAAGAATTTACTAAAAAAAGCGGTTTGGGTTTTAAAGTCGTGGCCGGTTTTTCCAATTACAATGAAATCACCCAAAAAGAATTAGAAAAATTAGTTAAAAAAGATTTAATCGACGAAATTCTTTTAGCTGATCCTGATGTTAGCCGCGAAAATACCTTAGAGCTTTTGGCTTTCACTGATGCCGAACATATTGCTTTTAAATATACCGCCGACTTATTTGCCGCGGCCATTGGTCGAACTGATATTGGAACTTACGCTGGAATTCCTGTTGTCGAAATTAAAAAAACTCCACTCGATGGCTGGGGAGCTATTTACAAAAGAACCTTTGATATTCTTGGTTCGTTATTTTTAATTATTTTGACTTTGCCAATTCAAATTGTTACGGCCATTGCTCTTTTTATCGAACAACCTGGTCGAATTCTTTTTTCTCATCTGTCTGGCGGTCAAAAAACTGTTCGTATTGGTCAGCACGGCAAACCGTTTCATTATTTTAAATTTCGTTCCATGGTTAAAGACGCTCACAAATATCGCTTTGATCCAGAATTTATCAAAAAGTATGGTAACGAGCGAGAAGGCACACCGCTTTTTAAACTCAAAGACGATCCACGAGTTACTCGAGTCGGTAAATTCATCAGAAAATTTAGCATTGACGAATTACCAGAATTTTATTTAGTCTTTTTTGGCCGCATGTCATTGGTTGGTCCCCGGCCGCATTTACCCGAAGAAGTGGCTCAGTACAAACGCCACCACCGTCGGGTTTTAACCGTTAAACCTGGCATTACTGGCCTGGCCCAAATCTCTGGTCGAGCCGACCTTGATTTTGAAGACGAAGTGCGGTTAGATACTTACTACATTGAACACTGGAACCCCTGGCTTGATTTAATGGTTTTACTAAAAACCCCATTAGTGGTTATTTTCAAGCGCGGAGCCTATTAACACCTGAGTCTCCGCTTCTTAAAAAAATAATCTACATCTTTTTTATTCGTAGTTTCGTGAAAATTCGTAATTCGTAACACTGTGAAACTAGCTCTCGTCCACGATCACTTAATTCAAGACGGCGGTGCGGAAAATGTGCTCCGCATTTTTCATGATCTTTGGCCCGAAGCTCCCACCTATACCTTGCTTTACGCGCCAGCGGCTTTTCCGGATTTTCAAAATAAAAAAATCAAAACTTCTTGGCTACAAAAATTACCTTTGGCTCTTAAAAAATATCAATGGTACTTACCATTAATGCCGGCGGCCACCGAAGGCTATAATCTTTCTGATTTTGACGTGGTGATTTCTAATTCCAGTGCTTTTAGCAAGGGCTCCATTACCAAACCCGGAACAACTCACATTTGTTATTGCCACACGCCAACTCGTTATCTTTGGTCTGATACGCACAGTTACGTTTCTGAATTGCACGCGCCAAAATTTATTAAAATGTTTTTGCCGCCAATTCTTTCACAGTTACGCTTGTGGGATCACGCCGCGGCTCAGCGAGTCGATCTTTTTATTGCCAACTCTAAAACGGTTCAAGCTCGGATTAAAAAATATTACGGTCGCGATTCGATTATTATTCATCCACCGGTTGAAACAGAAAAATTCTCCATCAGCTCGGCGCCAAAAAAATATTTTCTCGTGGGTGGTCGCTTGGTGCCCTACAAACGTTACGATTTGATTATCCAAGCTTTTAATCGCACGGGGTTACCTTTAAAAATTTTTGGCACTGGCCCAATTGAAGAAAGTTTAAAAAATATTGCCAAAGAAAATATCGAATTTCTTGGCCGAATTTCCGATCAAGAACGCACCGAACTCTATGCCAACTGTTTAGCTTTTTTACACCCGCAAGAAGAAGACTTTGGCATCACGGCCGTGGAAGCCATGGCCGCTGGCCGACCAGTAATTGCTTATCGCAAAGGCGGAGCAACTGAGACCGTGGTCGAAGGTGTAACTGGTGAATTTTTTAATGAACAAATTTGGGAAGAATTAGCCGATCGTTTAATTCGTTTTGATGAGACAAGATATAATCCAGAGATCATTAAAGAACATGCCGAAAAATTTGGCGTCGAAAGATTTAAAAATCAAATGAGAGAATTGGTAAACAAAACCAATCTTTCGGCCTTGTTGTAGTCAACCATAAAATTCGTAATTCGTATATTCGCCAAAATTCGTAATTTCGTCCCCGATATGCGCCTCGTAATCGACATCCGCCACTTGACCAAACAAAACCCCAGCGGGGTCGGCCAATATACCCTGGAGCTACTTAAGGCTCTTTTTGTTTTAGATCAAACCAATGAATACATTCTTTTTTCCAGCGGCGCAAAACGCGCCTATCAAAATTTACCAGATTTTAATTTGCCTAACGTAAAAAAACTTCATCTTAATCTACCCAACCGTCTGCTCAATCTCATGTTACTGACCAACGGTCGACCAAAATTCGATGAATTGATCAAAGAAAAATTTGGCCCAGCTGAAAAAACTTTGTTCTTTTTTCCTAACCTTAATATTATTTCCTTATCGCCTGGCACGCCGTATATTTTAACTTTACACGACTTGTCTTTTGAAATTTTTCCCAAACTTTATAATCGCAAAGACCGTCTTTGGCACTATTTCACTCGAGCGCCTGAATTAGCCCAAAATGCGCAGACAATTATTGTCCCCTCACAAGCCGCCGCTCATGATGTTAATAAAATTTTTAATGTGCCGACAGAAAAAATTGTCGTTATTCCTCATGGTCTTAATGAAAATTTTTCGGCTAAAATTCAACCGCAAGATTTTGGCATTAAATCCCGTTATCGCCTACCCAAAAAATTTGCGCTTTTTGTTGGCACCCTTGAGCCGCGCAAAAATCTTTCAGCCGCGATCACTGGCTTAATAAAATATCGTCAAAAAACCAAAGATGATCTTCGGTTAATTCTAGTTGGTCGCGAAACAAAATATTGGCAAAAAATTTACACTTCCCTGAGCGAAGAAGAAAAACAATTTATCCAACCGCTCGGCTATGTCCGCGACCAAGACCGCCCAGCCCTTTATCGTTTAGCCGCCGTTACTCTGTTCCCTTCACTTTATGAAGGTTTTGGTTTACCAATCATCGAATCAATGACTTGTGGCACACCGGTCATTACCAGCCGAACCTCCTCAATGCCAGAGGTTGGCGGCCCGGCCGCTATTTATATTAATCCGTATAATTCCAACGAAATTGCCGAAGCCTTGTGTGAGCTTTTATCTTCCGAGGGATTACAGAAACAAAAAATTACCGCCGGACTTGAACAAGTAAAAAAATATTCTTGGGCTTTGGCCGCAGAAAAAACTTTGGGGGTTTTACAATCATCAGATCCTCACCCCTAACCCCTCCCCTACATTAAAATCAAGGGGAGGGGGAATGCCAAAATGTGGTAATTTTTTTATAAACACATTTTGGCTTTATTTTTTAATAATCCAATAACCACCAACTTCCCCATCCCCTTAACCCGAACGTAGGGGAGGGGTTAGGGGCAGGGCTAACGCATTTAAATCCTCAATGTTTTTAACAAAAATCATTTTTTGTCACGTCGAAAAGGTGTTTTTTAGTAACTCCAGACTTGATTAATCTTGTCAATACTCGTTTTTGTTGGGAATTTAAATGCGTTAGCCCTGGGGTTAGGGGAGGGGACTCACTTTAATCAATGTTGATAACTCACCCACAACTAGCCAAAATTTTGATATAATGGTGACGCATGAAAATAGGTATTGATGCCAGAATGTATGGACCAAAAGTGGGCGGCGGTGGTCTTGGGCGCTATGTTGAACAACTGGTGACCAAGTTGCAAGAAATTGACCAAGAAAACCGCTATATTTTGTTTCTAAAAAAAGAAAATTTTGCGGCCTGCCAAATCACTAATCCGAATTTTGAAAAACGCTTGGCTGATATTCATTGGTACTCGATCGATGAACAACGCTTGCTACCAAAAATTATTGATCAAGAAAAACTTGATCTTGTACATTTCCCTCATTGGAATGTTCCGCTTTTGCTTCGAACACCGTTCGTGGTCACGATCCACGATTTGATTCTGCTTGACGATCCATCCTCGGCCAAAGCTACAACCTTGGGACCAATAAAATATGCTCTGAAAAGGTTTGGCTATCGCACGGTACTTTGGAAGGCAATTAAAAGAAGCCAAAAAATTATCACAGTTTCTCAAGCGACAGAATTATCGATTTTAAAACATTTTCCGTGGGTAAAAATGAGGAAAATTGAAATTATTTACGAAGGTGTTACTGCCCTCACCCCTAACCCCTCCCCCCGGGGTGGAGGGGGAGAATATTTCCTGTACATCGGCAATTCGTATCCGCACAAAAATCTCAAAATCTTAATTGATGCTTTTAAAATTTTCCAAGCTAATCATCCGACGGTCAAACTAATCCTGGCCGGGCATAAAGATTTATTTTCTGAGGCTCTCGAACTTTACACAACAAAACTTGATTTACCAATTAGTGCTCTGGAATTTATTCACGATCCAGATGATGAAACTGTGGCTGAACTTTATGCTGGTGCCACCCTCTATGTTTTTCCTTCCAAGCTTGAAGGCTTTGGCTTGCCTGGACTGGAGGCCATGAACGCTGGGGTACCAGTAATCGCCGCTCGAGCCGGATCGCTCCCCGAAGTATTAGGCGAAGCGGCTGTCTACTTTGACCCAAATAGCGTCACCGAACTTGCTGATCAAATAGAAAAAGTTTGGCACAATGAAACATTAAAAAAAGAACTAGTAAAAAAAGGTTTTGAACAAATTAAAAAATATTCTTGGACAAAAATGGCCGAGAAAATTTTGGAAATTTACAGGGGCAGAAGGGGTTTAAGGGGCTGCAGGGAGTTATAAAAAAGCAAAAATTCTCTTCAACCCCTTTCACCCCTTAAACCCCCAACGGCTATGGAGGCAAAAAAGCCTAAAACTAAAAAGAAAATTCTCAAAAATAAAACGTTTAAAAAAACCGTCTTGTCTTTTGTGGCCCCTAAAAACCACAAAGCCTTTGATGAAGCTGTACCGGTTAATCTGTTGGTTGGAGAAAAAGGCTTGGTTTATGATAAGCCAGTAATTAAATTTTCCGCCGAAGCTCAGCTTTCGCCTTTTGTGGTTTCTTTTTCTCGACTTGAAGAAAAAAATGAAATTGCTAATGCCGCCCCACAACTTAATTTTGCTCTTTCAGAAAACGAACTCCAAATCACCACGACTAATGACAATAATTTAACTTTTTCTCACGAAGAATTTTCCTCTCAACTTTTGGAAAATGAACGAACGGCCACTAAAAAAATCCACCTTGGCTTACCAAACAAAAAAGCACCGGCCGCAATTTTAAAAACTTTTTGTCAGCACCAAAATATTTATGAACCAGTGGTGGCGCCCTTGAATTTACAAAATCTGGGACTGAAATGGCAAAAATCTTTATCCAATAACAAAGCTCTGCCTTTTGACTTGCCCGAGATGGAAACTGGGGAAACTGATGAGTCAGAAGTTTTAACTTGGGAAGACGTAGTTCATTCAGCTTGGCCAGAAAAAACCCAACCAATTATTCCGCTTTCAATTCCTGAGTCAGTAACTATTGTCGAAAAGACGGTAACTCGAAAAAAAATTGATTGGTTCGGAGGTGACAACCAAATTTTCTCTTCACTAAAAAAATCTTATCAGTCGGTCACTAAACGTCTTCAACAAACTTTTACTGCCATCGAAAAAATTTCCATTTTCAAAACCTTACCGCTTGGTTGGCATCGCGCTTTAACAGCTTTTGTTTTGGTGTCTTTTGCTTTTGTTTTACCGCTCCACGCCATGGAAACAATCCACGATCTGCAAAATGTAAAAAGCAATGTCGAACAAAATGGCCTATCAGCGGTTTCTAAATTAAACGAAGCGGTTTCGTTAATTACTTCTGATTCAGCGGCGGCGATTAATTCTTTTGCTTCGGCGGAAAAAGTTTTTTCGCAAGCCCAAACCATGCTTGATGGTTTAAGCACCACGGCTTCTCTTTTACTTTCAGTTATCCCTTCAACCCGAACACCCTATAAATCTGGTCAGCACCTTATTGCGGCTGGTGAAAATATGGCCGTGGCCGGAAAAAAAATTAGCGAAGGTCTTCTGGCTATGCAAAATGGTAATTTAGACAACACTGGCAAGTTAGAAATCTTGGCTCAAACTTTTGCCGCCGCCCTGTCACCACTTAATGAAGCCAATAATCATTTACAAAAAGTTGAGGTTACGGTTTTACCAAGTGAATACCAAACCCAATTTTCTCAACTACAAAACTCTTTGCCAACCTTAATCGCCACAGCCGAAGAAGCCACGAGTTTTTCTCAAACCTTATCCCAACTACTTGGCGCTGATGGTAAAAAACGTTATTTACTGCTTTTTCAAAACAATATGGAAATTCGGCCAACCGGTGGTTTTCTCGGTAGCTTTGCTTTACTCGATGTTTCGCATGGCGAAGTTGCCAATCTCGAAATTCCTCAAGGTGGTTCTTATGATTTGCAAGGTTCGTTGAAAAAAAATTATATTTCGCCTTTACCACTACAACTTATCTCGGCTCGCTGGGAATTTCAGGATGCTAACTGGTTTCCGGATTTTCCCACTTCAGCTCGACAAGTTTTAAATTTTTATAATGAATCTGGTGGCCCAACTGTTGACGGTGTAGTAGCTATTAATGCTAGTTTTGTTTCTTCTTTACTTTCTTTGCTTGGTCCGGTCGACATGCCAGATTACGATAAAACTATTGATGATGAAAATTTTCTTTTTGAAACCCAAAAAATTGTTGAGTACGATTACGTTAACTATCAAAAAACTGATACGGCCAGAAAAGAAGCCTCTCCCAAAGCTTTCATTGGCGACTTGGCCGCCACTTTGTTGGGTAAAGTAAAAGACCTTGATGTTTCTACTTTATTAAAAGTTGTCGATGCTGGCCGTCGTGGTTTAGATCAAAAAGATGTGCAACTTTATTTTACCGATGAAAATTTAGAAAAAATGATTCGGACTTTTAATTGGAGCGGCGAAATGAAATCAGCCGATCAAGATTTTTTAATGATTGTTAACTCTAACTTAGGTGGCGGAAAAACCGATGGCGTAATTGAAGAACGAGCCAACTTGTCAGTGACTGTTCAAAATGACGGACGAATTATTAACACTCTAACGATTACCAGAAATCACCAAGGTTTTTCTGGAGCCATGTTTACCGGAGTTAACAACGTCGACTATTTACGAGTTTATGTTCCCAAAGGCAGTCAACTTATTTCGGCTACGGGTTTTTCAATTCCTGATGCCTCGCTTTTTGAAATTCCTGACGAAAACTGGGAAGTTAATCATGAAATTTCTGCCATCGAAGAAACCACAACTGTCGACGAAACCAGTGGCACCATGATTGCCGAAGAAAATGGCAAAACTTCTTTTGGTAACTGGGTGCAAACCAAACCTGGCGAATCATCGGTTGTCACTTTTGTTTACGAACTGCCGTTTTCACTACGCCAAGAAAAAAATAATTTTTTACAAACAGTAAAAAATACTCTTGGTTTAAAACCCACGACAGCCTATTCCCTTTTAACCCAAAAACAATCTGGAATTCTTAATCGAGAAACCACGGTTTCGCTTTCCGTTCCTGAAAACTGGCAAACCATTTGGGCGCCATCAGATAATAAAATGAATTTTGACAATGCTTCTGATCAACTTTTTAGTGCTATTTTTGCCTCATTATAATTATGTCTGCTTTGCTAAAAAATCGCCGACCAATTACTAAAAATCGCGAATTAGAAACTAGTTTACGCGATATTTATGGTGATGAATCGACACTTGATATGACGCGAATTGAACGTAAAAAATCTTCTCGCTTGACAGCTGTTCTTTGGCGTTTAATCGGCGGATTATTTTTTTTGACTCTGATTTCCTGGGGCGGTTTTATTTGGTGGCAAGCTAATCCAACCTCATCTGGTCAGCCGCTTAAAATAAATATCACGGCGCCAAAAAACCTCACCTCTGGTGCGGCCACTTGTTTTCAAGTTAACTACGAAAATACTGAACGCGTACCCATTGCTGCTTTGTCAGTTTCTCTTAATTTGCCAAAAACTTTTACTTTAAAAGAAGCTAAACCAGCGGCCACGGCCGGAAATAACTGGACGCTCTCGCCGCTTGGTCCTGGTTCTGACGGATTAATTGAGGTTTGCGGAACTTTCAAATCACTCGTTCCGGGTTCAGAAAAAATCCAAGCCGTTTTTACCTACCGACCAGCTAATTTTAGCTCTGATTTTCAAGATATTGTTAGCACAGATTTAACTGTTGATAAATCAATCTTTTCTTTAGAATCAACTGGCCCAACCGAAATCGTGGTTGGTGATCCAATCACCTACTCGGTCAAAATCAAAAACACTGATCTGGAAAAAACTGAGGGTTTACGCTTACGAGCCGTCTTACCAGAATCTTTTACCACAACTTTAACTGAACCGACTCTGGCCGAAATCGGCGGCGCACCTTTCTGGGATATTGTCTCGCTTGAACCAAACGCTGAACAAACTTTTTCTTTAACCGGCTCTTTCACCAGTTCGGCTTCAGGCCTAGTGCCAATAATTTTTGAGTTAGGCTTTTTATCAACTGACAACTCCTTTATCAAACAAAATGAAACCAAAATTGAAACCAATGTTATTGGTGGCGAGTTAAATTTTGGTCTTATTATTAACGGTTCAGATAAAAACCAAACCGCTGATCCTGGCGAACGTTTACGCTTATCTCTTACCTATACCAACCGCGGACAACAAACCATGGCTGGCGTTTCGTTTTCTCTTGAGTTGGTGCCAAACGGAAAAACTTTACCAATTGATTTTTCTCTTTCTGATTTGGCTGGTGGAACAAAAAGTGGCAGTGCTATTACCTGGAACTCAGCTAATATTTCTGCTCTAACTTCCTTGGCTTCAAATGCTCAAGGCACAATTGATCCAGTTCTGGTTTTAAATAAACCAATCAATCCTGAAACCATGGCTGATAATTTTTCTCTGCAAATCAAAGCGACTATTAATAAAATCGGCAACACCACAACTACTCGAACCATTTCGAGCACACCAATTATCATCAGTTTAAATTCCAATGCCGCTTTAACAACCGAAGCCAGATATTACGACGCCGACGGCGCGCCTCTTGGTTCTGGTCCTCTGCCCCCCAAAGTCGGCGAAACCACCATCTATCGTCTTTTTTGGACAATTTCCAATAGTCTTCATGATCTAAAAAATTCTTCGGTCACCATGACTCTGCCAGTTGGTGTGGCCTGGACCAATAATCTTGAGGCCGGCTCTGGCAATCTAACCTTTAACGAAACCACTAAACAAATTTCTTGGAAAATAGATTCTTTATCAAAAAATACTACCTCTACTTCTTGCTGGTTTGATGTAGCAATTACTCCCACTACCAAAGACGTTAGCTCGTTTTTTCAACTAGCTAATCCAACCGCTTTTGAAGCAACCGATGCCGTCACCAACGATTTAGTTCACGGCTCAACCGACGCTTTAACCACCGCTGTTCCGAACGATGATTTTGCGTCTGGTAAAGGTGTGGTGGAATAGCGCCCCCTCTTGTCATTCTGAGCCCAGCGAAGAATCCCGCCGCGTTATTATAAAAACCGTTCGCAAAAAAACGAACGGTTTTTATTATTGACCAAAAACGTTTTTCATTTTACAATTCGGTCATAAAAAATGCGCCCATAGCTCAGCCCGGATAGAGCGCTTCCCTCCGAAGGAAGAGGTCAGACGTTCGAATCGTCTTGGGCGCACCACGCCGCTCGCGAGCGGCGTGGCTAGCCAGAATTTTTAAACAACCTTAAGTAGGTCGTTTTTTATTTACTCCGGCTTTGTTTCCTTAACTCTTTCTAAAATAAAAAAACCGTGTTTTACTTTATCGGGCTTAATTTCATTAACTCTTTTTACAGCAAAACCCCGCGCCAGAAAAAATTCTCTCCACTCTTCAGTACTTTTATAATCATGAGGACCGTTTCTTATTTCTAAATTTATTCTTCTATCAGCATCAGTAGTTATTCGTCTTTCCTCATCGTTATCGACAATATCCTCGGCCACAAAAATTCGCCCGGCTTCACCCTTAATTAAAACTCGATCGATTTCAGAAAAAATTTTATCTAAGTCTTTACCTTCAACATGATGCAAAACAAAAAATAAGGTTATAACATCCTGAGAAGCGCCACCAATTTCTTTCAAATCACCGGCGTGAAAACTCTCATGTAAATAAGAAGCTTTATGACCCAATCTTTCAAGTCTTTTTTTAACTGGTGGCGCCCAATGGTCATGCGGGTCAACGCCAACCACGGTGGTTTCTGGTAGCCTTGTATCTATTTCGTCCATCTCATGACCCTTACCAGCCCCTAAACATAGAACCGATAAGCCCTCTCCTTGTTCAGCCTTCTTCTTCTCTCGTAAAGGCCTTAACTCTTCAACCAAACCTGAGGCTTCAACCATCCATTCAGCTCGCTTAATCAACGCCTTATCGACAATCCAACGAGTTGCTTCTCTCATTAAAGTTGATCCAATATCAAATCTCCTTGGAAACATAAAATTAATTAATTAATTATTTTCCCTTCATCTCCAACCTCTTCTCGTCTCTAATTTCTCTAAGCGACAAACCCAAAAACACAATCAACAAAATTAAAGTATTCAATGGTGCCACCCAAAATGGAAATTCTTGGCCAAAACTTTCTAAAACCATAATTCCGCCGAGCATACCAATTGAATACATGGCACCATTTTTGAGATAGGCAAATTTGGAAATAATGTTTATACCCTTAACGGTCACCTCTCGAACCACCAGGGCACCAATACCATTTCCGATCAAGATTAGTGGAACAGACATTGTAAAGGCAAAGGCACCTATAACGCCATCGATCGAAAACGAAGCATCGAGAACCTCCAGATATAAAAGTTTGCTCCAGGCACTCATGTTGCCTTTTTTCTCCAACTTTTTTTCTGCTTCCTCGGCGTTTCTTCGAAAACCATCCGTCATGAAAAATGCTGTCGCACCAATCGAGGCAGCGAGAGCCAGGATTGGGTTAACAGTAATTGAAAAATAAATCACCGCCGTGATAAACAATGAGGAAATGGCATAAAACCAAATGCCCTGACGATGGATAAAACCTTCGACCAAAAAAGCATACTTTTTTTCTTCAAGAAAAAGCCAGGCTAAAAAAACGAAAAACAAGTAAACACCACCGCCAAGCAAGAGGAGCGGCTTAGAATGTTCCAGAGCTTTTTCCATGAGCGCCGGATCGGAAAAAACCAATCTGAAAACTTCATCGATTGGCAAACCGGCATTCGCCAGCCAAACAATCACAAAAGGCAAAACCCCGCGCATGACAAAAACCGCCAAAAGCAAACCCCAGAAAAGAAAAAATTTTCGAAATTTTTCTGGCACGGTTTTTAAAACATTGGCATTAACAATAGCGTTATCAACCGAACTAATAACCTCAAAAAGAATGAGGCCGAAAATTACAATAATGATTTGAAGCATAAAGATTATCTAATCTTTCGCACAATTTTTCTTAACGCGTTATAAACAAAATATTTAAACGGATTTAAAACATAATCAAACGTCCCGGGATAACTTACAACCTCACCCCCAAAACCTTTTTTAAAACGTGTGATCCCGGCCCAAGGATCTTTTGGGTCATCGGTTTTCGCAATGCCCCACCAATCGTAAAATTTCAAACCTTTTTCTTTAGCCTCTTTCATTAATTCCCAATGCAATAAATATGGACCCATTAAATTTCGTTTTTTACTTGACGAAGCGCCATGTAAATAAGTTCTGACACCATTAAAATCGACCATAATATTAGCCGCTAATAACTGATTTTCAAAATAAGCGCCGACTAAAAAAATTTTTAAATCTTCACTTTTAAAATTCAATAAATCTTCATAATGTTTCTTACTGTGAAGACGAAAACTGTCACGTTCAGCGGTTTCCGTAAAAAGTGGCCAAACGGCCGTCAAATCCGCGGCCGTTAAAAATCTTACTTTTACTCCCTTACGCTCAGCCAAAAAAATATTATAACGAGTTTTGTGATGCATTTGAGACAACAAGTCCTCAATTTTTAACTCAAGCGAAGTAATCAAGGTTGTTGGCGGAGTAATCGATCTGGTTTTTTTAACGCGGCGATTTTTTATTTCTTCGGCCGGTTCAAAACGAGCAAAAATCGCCTCAGTGCTATTTAAAAGCTCGAGCATTTCTAAAATTTTTTCCTGACGAAAAGTTATCGGCCCATAAATACAAGAAAGATAACTCTGACCAAAAGGTAAAAAAACATAACCCACACTGGCCAAACCAATCAGCTCATCGTTTTCCCAAAATTCATAACGATGACCAAGAGCCATTTCGCTCCATTCCCAAGCATACAAAAAAGCCCCGGACCGCGGTCCGTGTTTTATAATAAAATCATTCCATCTTTGTTTATCTAGCGCCTCGCACTTTTGCATAAAATCACTCCCCCTCCCTTCCGGGGAGGGGTTAGGGGAGAGGTGTTATCGGGCTAAAATTTTCAATGCCGCTCTAATTCTATCCTCGGTTGTCTCGGCTTCCAATCCCGCCAAAACATCCTCAGCCTGACGACGAGGGTACCCCAAGCCGACCAATCCTTCAACCGCATCAATATCCAAACCAAAAGGTCGACCAGTGTCTTCGACCAAAGCGCCTTTTAATTCCAAAATAATTTTTTGCGCGGTCTTTTTACCTATTCCAGGAATCTCAGTCAAAAACATTAGATCGCCCTTCATAATTTTTTCCTTAATCTTATCGATTGGTCCGGCAAAAACAATTTTTTGACCAACCTTGGAACCAACTCCAGAAACACTCGTCAGCTGCCAAAAAAGCTGAAGCGCTTCCATAGACAAAAAACCAAAAAGCTCGTGCTGGTCTTCACGCTGAACCTCGTGAGTATAAATCATCACTTCACCGGATAATTCGTGGGCCCGATCTTCTGGTAAATTAACTTTATAGCCAACGCCGGCTACTTCAATAATTACAAAACCAATTCCATGATATTCAATTTTGCCGTGTAATGTAGTGATCATAAATCTTATCAATTACCTCCCCTCTCAGCCTTGGGGGAGGGACCGGGGGTGGGGGTTTGTCTAAATTTCTCTACTCGTTTAAATAGTTCTGCTTTCGCAGTTTCTGGAATTACCGGTATAGCTGTCTCACCTTTGGCAAACATCTGAATGGCTATCAATATTTTTCCAAACTCTGGCCCAGGCTTCATGCCTAATAATTTCATCAGATCATTACCATCAAGTCCGGCCTCACGAAAACGTGTTCGCTCAACTTTTAATTGTTTGTCGCGCCGTTTTTTTAAGCGCTCTCCGCGCTTGCCGGGCAATGATTCGTGTTCGGAAACCAAAAAATTATTAATAACCACGGCGTCATAAGTTATTCCGTGAGCCTTAAGTCGTGGTGCGCCACAAATTTCTAAAAATGTTGCTGCTAAAAGTAAATCCAAAAAATCATCAGTATCACGACCGTATTTTAGCGCGTATTTAATTAAATGATTATAGGCCGCGGAACTGGCTTTAGATAAAAAATCATTTAAAACTTTTTCATGCAAAAGAATTAAATGAAAAACATCTTCCGTATCTTCGGCTGTCAAACGAAATTCCAAACTAATCTTAGTTAAAGCTTCTCGAAATTTTGGTTGAGCAATAGCCGCAGCATAACCTGGATAAGAAATGGAAATCTGATGAGAAGATAAAAAAGCCGCATAAGCTTCTTCCGAAGAATCAAAGGTCGTGACGAATTTTTTATACTCTTGATTATAACGTTTAATTTTAACCGTCCGATTTTTATTATCGTGAGTTAAAATATCGCTCAAAGAGTCGTGAAAACCTTTATTAGCTCCTTCTGAACCTTCGTGGGCCGCAAAACAAATGGTTTCGGGCTTGCCCAAATCATGACAAAGAATAAAAACCTCGAGCGACGCGGCTTTTTCTTTAATGGTTTCCTCAATCTCATCAAATTCCCCGGCAAACCCTTTAAGCCGACGAAATTCCTCAATGTCGCCTAAATGCAATTTGCCTTCAACCACAGCCAAAAGCACCTGTCGCATTAGCTGTAAATGATCCTCAACCAACGGCCCTTCGGCATGGGTATCGGCTGATTGAGGACATAACAAAAATACCTCCCCTCCCACCCTGGGGGAGGGGCCGGGCTGTGCCCGCCATAGCCCGGCGACGGCGGGGGTGGGGGTACGAACCCGCTCTACCGCCTCACTTAAAAACTCGGAATTTTTACGTTGATGAGTTGACCATTCACGCCACATAGATGAGGCTATTTTAGCGTAAAAACCACAGAAAGGAAAATTTCTTCTCCATAAAGTGACCGATTGTATCCGCCGAAGCAGCCTGGCGAAGGCGGATCGTCGATTTTGTGCGGAAAAAAAAAGAAAAACCGGCCACGTACGACCGATTTTTCGTTCATTTCGTCCTCCTTTCAAAAAAACTTTGGCGGCCGGAGAAGTTTCCGGCCGCCGACGAATTATACAAGCCGTTCCTGTCATGTAAGCCGATCCTATGCTTTCTGCCAAAGCCAGAAGCTCGCGAAAATCACTCCGGCCAATATATAGAGTGGCGGCAAAATAAGGACACGTAAAGGCCAGAACAGACTTGCGCAAACCAAGTAGGAATTACGCCGAGGTCTGAAAACCGGCTTTTCTTTTTCTCCTTCGAAATCAATTACCCACAGCATCAAAAAAATGGAAAACGGGTAATCCAAATCTGGCTGTTTAAGCACGGCATACGCGTCGTACTTAATAACCATTGTTTGGATCGCCGGCTTTTCTGGTCGGTTATCCATCCAAAACAAAACGTGCCCGACCGGATAGAGAAGGAAAGAAACCAAGCTTGGTTTGACGAAC
The DNA here is from genome assembly GCA_043808565.1 of Candidatus Uhrbacteria bacterium. Lineage (GTDB taxonomy): Bacteria > Patescibacteriota > Patescibacteriia > UBA9934 > GWF2-40-263 > UBA12403. The sequence continues at coordinate 21,388 of JAZDEQ010000024.1, forward strand.
GACTCCACCATCCAGAACCTCCATGAGAAATGGGCTAGTGGACGACCAACGCGCCAAACCCCGAACAAGTAGACAGTGACAGCGATGATAAAAAGAGCCACGGCAACCTCCTTCCCAAGGGCAGACTATCCACCCGTTGAGAAATCAGTCTATCAAAAATATTATGATAAAACAAGCATATTTGGCTTAACTCAGATAAATTTTAGTCATCTTTTTTTATAATAAACTTATCAAAAACTTGATTTTTCTCTAATTTAATAATAAAATATTGTCATAAAATTAATGACAATATGCTTAGCAAACAATTAGAACAACTCGGCCTGTCCAAAAACGAAGCCACGGTCTATCTTTCTCTTTTTGGCTTGGAACGAATGCGAGCCGGAGAAATAATTAAAAAAACTGGCTTACACCGTCACTTGGTTTATCAAGCCCTGGAGGAATTAACCAAACGACATTTAGTTGCCAAAGCTCAATTAGAAAAAGTTTTGGTTTTTCAAACAACTGACCCCTCACATTTTCTTGATGCAGTTTTAGAGCAAAACACGATTGCCCAAAATCTAGTTTCAACTCTTAAAGAACGCGAAAAAATCACTGATCAAAATATTATTATTTACGAAAACCAAAAAGGTGTTCAAACTTTTAGTTTACGCAACGCCGCCAATCTTCAGGTTGGAGAAACAATTTGTGTTATGGCTTCGGGTGGTAATAAATTTGAGCAACTCCTGGGCAAAGCTGTAATTAAAAAATATTTTCAAACTATTGAAAATAACGGCGGTAAAATTAAAATCCTCATGTATGAAGGCCAAAAATATAGCGAGGAATTAATGAGTTTTGTTAATAGTTTACGGTCGGTAGAAATTCGCTATCTATCAACCAGCCAAACTCTATCAGCCAATGTTGTTATTACTAAAAATTCAGTCGGCATTACAATTTTGGAAAACCCGGCCACTGTAATCGAGATTAATAATTCTCATTTGGTCGATGCTTATCTATCTTATTTTGATATTTTGTGGTCACAAGAAATTCAAGTCGCCCGAGGCGAACAAGCGGTTCAGGCAATTTATTTTAAAATGCTTGAAGAATTATCCCCTGGCGAAACCTACGAAGTTCTTGGCGCCAACGTTGGTTTAAAACACGAATTTGGCCTGGAAAATTTTTATGACATTTTTCATACTAAACGAATTGCTAAAGGAGTGGTGGTTAAAATGTTAAGTTATGAATCAGCTTTTAATGAAATTAAAAAAAGATTTATTCGTTGTGGTGATCCGGAATTTAAAATCAGCCATATTCAATCCATCAATGTTGGTCTGCCTAAACCAATGCAAATCAATCTCTATCACGGAAAAACTTTTATTACCTTAACTGATGAAAAAGAACCGATAATTTTGTATTCAGAAAAACCAAATTTATTTCACGGCTTTAAATCTTATTTTGATCTGTTGTGGAACCAAAATTCTTGGACCTATTATGGCGAAGCTGGCCTTGAAGAAATTCGCCAAAAAATTCTTGACGAAAAAAAAGATATTTATTTAATTGGCGCCAACCAATCTTTAAAAATGTTTGACCAAAAATTTCACCAACAACGAGTTAAGCAGCAACTTCGTCTTCGCCTTATCCTCCAGGATACTGAAAAAGCCGAGCGCCTTGGCGTTCTCCCTCTGACCGAAGTCACCCAAATAAAAACCCCGGCTGAAAATCCCTTAACTATTGTTATTTTTGGCAACCACGTAGCCCAAATAATCTGGACCGAAAAACCCACCATTTTCTTATTAAACGATCAAAAAGCCGCAGAAAAACAAATGATTTACTTTGAAACCATCAAAAAACATTCGTAGATTCGTAAATTCGTAATAAAATTCGTAATTTGCACCCCCCCAAGGCCCCGAGCCAAGTCGGGGGGTTGACCTTTTTAAAGATTTCTCGTACACTTTCAGCACCGTTAAGCTCTAATAATCAAATTCGTATATTCGTAACTTTTCGTAATTCGTAACAAAAAACTATGTTAAGCATGCGATTAACCAAAGTCGGCAAACTCAATCGTCCGGAATTCCGTCTGATTGTTGTCGATAAACACAAAGATCCTTGGGGTAAAGCCGTGGAAATTTTAGGCAACCGCAATCCCCGCACCAAGGAAAATACTTTTAAAGTTGAACGAATCAAATATTGGCTCAGCAAAGGCGCTCAACCAACCGCTACAGTTCACAATATTTTGGTTGATATGAAACTCATGGAAGGCAAAAAACAATCAGTTACCACTATTTCCAAAAAACGCGCCGAAAAAATCACCAAAAAGGCTGAAGAAAAAAAGAAAAAAGAAGCCACAAAAGAAACCCCAGCCGCTTAAAATTCGTAAACAAAAAATCGCTTCGAATTATCGGAGCGATTTTTTGTTTCCACACTTGACATTTAATGAAATTGTTATAAGTTGTCATCGGCTCGTCCAACCAAACGTTCATTTTTGGAGGAACAAAAATGTCAGTTTCTAAAAGCCTAAAACAACTGGTTCTCCTGTGGCTGTCGTGGGGGTCAACCCTGTTCAAAGAAGATGGTTCGATCCCCGAAATAGCAGTCTTGGTCATCGTTGAATATCTCCGGGACAGTTATTATCCAAAAATCGATCAAAAACCGTCCTTCGTTTTGAGAAGACTTATAAACGAAAGCCTTATCAGAAGTGTCAACGGCTCAATTTGTCTGGTTTTTAAAACCCGAACCGCTTTACCAGTGCCTCAAAAGCTCAAAAATCTGGCCGCCCACTGGAAATGCGGGGTAAGAGAATTGACACTAAGGCACCTGGATCATTCTGTGGCAATTCTTTCCAAAGACGCCGCCTGGCTAGCGGACAGAATGTCTAGGCCTAAAAAACCACGGAAACCACGAAACACTGCACGCAGCAAAGATGAGGGGTTGGTTAAATCATCTGCTGAGGTTAGCTGGGAAGACGAACCCGACCGCCGAGCCAGCCACGACGAAGAATAGCTGACAAAAATAGAGGATCTCCGGGCGCCCATCAAAAACGGCGCCCTTTACTTTTTTAATTCAACGACTCTTTTTCTAAGTTGACGAGCGGTGGCATTTTCTGAGCAGTGAGAAATTAAGGCAAAATTCATGGCTTCTGGTGCAGAAATAATTCCATCTGGGTGTTTTTCTTGGATTCTTTTTATAATCTCTTCTGAATTATTTACTGCCGTTGGCTCAAACACAGTTTGCCTTATCTCTTCAATAGTAAAATCGAATAAAAGTTTAGTTTTAACCAACTTTTCAAATTTTCTTAGCCAAACAAAAGCTCTTCGTGTGGCATCTCGCTCTTTTGTGGTTTCAAATAGCTCCATGGCTAAATTAACTCGATCAATATACGGATTAAATAAGCTATCAAAATCATTATCTAATTGATTTAAACGATCTTCGCCAACACGAATTCTCTTCAAATTTTCATTTAGCCTTAAAAAACGTTCGTCGTATTGAGCGCTAATTTCTGCACTCACTGTCTCATTCCAAATACCAGATTCTTTTAAAACCCGACACAACGAATCGTGAAATCTTTGTATATAAAGCTGGTCGTTCCGTGGATCATTTAAGTCGGCGTATGCACGAGTTGATGCTTCGTTGACCCCTTCACCGGCAAAACGATGACGAATAAAATTTTCAAAACCGTTCTCAAATTGGATTATTGCTTCTTGCGTATTTTTTCTTAATTCTTCATTTTCTTGATCTAGAAAACTACGCTCTTCAGAAATTGCGTTTAATCTTTGTGCGGTGGCATCGGATATACCCTCTGATAATTCAGAAGCCTTAAGAAATCTAAAAAGTTTATCAAATTGAAAAATCCACGGTCTGGAATGATCAATGGCAATTCTTGCCTCCTTAACTTTTTTATACCCCGGCTCTTGATTTTGAACCAAATGACCAAACTCATGAAGAGCACCAACAAAGGCAATAAGCGTCTGCGGTTTTGGAATAAAAACTTCTTTCCTTAAACAATCAAAACCAAATTCTTTATCAACTACAACAATACTAAATTCATTCGCAGAAATTCCAACTTGCTTAAGAACATCAATTTCGCCGCTTGAAGTTTTAAGTTTTAAACTTCGTATTCGCCCACCCGTTTCCTCTCCAGTAATAAGTTCAAATCGAACATTGCCCGCCAAATCTTTTATTTCGTATTTGGATATTTTAATTTCTGATTCTCTTGCTTCGAGATAGCTTTGTCCTGATTCATCATACATAATTATTTCTTTTTATTTGGTTATTTTTTGCTGACTTTTTCGCCACTCCGCAATTTTCTTATGATCCCCAGACAAAAGCACTTCGGGAACTTGCCATTTTTTATAAACTTCGGGTTTGGTGTATTGCGGATATTCAAGAACTCCAACTTCGGTATGAGATTCTTCGGTCAAAGATTCTTTTGATCCAAGCACACCAGGGACATTCCGAGCAATCGCATCGATCATTACAAGTGCCGGCAATTCACCGCCAGTCAAAACATAATCACCAATCGAAAAAGACTCATCAACAAGATGTTCCTCAACCCGCGCATCAACCCCCTCATACCGCCCACAAAGAAAAATCACCCGATCGTACTTCGCCAACCGTTTAGCGTCTTTCTGAGTAAATTGTTTCCCCGACGCCGAAGTTAAAACCACTCTTACCTTTTCCCCTCGCCCCCTGGGAGAGGGGTTAGGGGTGAGGGCATGTACCGCCCTATCAAACGCCTCCACCCCCATCACCATGCCGGCCCCGCCACCATACGGCGTATCGTCCACCCGATGATGTTTATCCGCTGACCAGTCGCGCAAATTATGAGCCTGAATTTTAATCAACCCGGCCTTTTGCGCCCGTCCCAAAATCGAAGCCTCGGCATAAGGTGTAATAATTTCCGGAAAAATTGTCAGAACCTCAAATTGACGAAGTTTTTGTTTGTACATAACGGCTTTATTGTAAAGGATTAAACGTAGAGGCGCAAAATTTTATGATTCTATAAATACTATAAAAATAAAACTTCTTATAAAACACGAACCGTGCAACTGTTGTAGTTGCACGGGAAGATGAGCGGTGATCCGGCGCGGTGTACTCAAGGATAAAAACACCTCAAGTACCAGGGAATCCTACGAAGAGCCAGAAACCTGGAATCTCCGAATTCATGCAGGCTTCCTTCTTCTTCCGCCCCAAATGTCATGTACAAGACACGCCCTTTGGAATTGACGTCTAGGATCGAAATGAGATAACTGTCTTTTCCAAAGGAATTGGGATCGAGTTTCTCAAACGCACAGACCCCACGCCGTCTTTGCTCGTTTGGATATTTGGCTCCGAAGGCCAAAACCTCGACCACGGTACCAAGAACAAGACCCTGCTGTTTAATCCTGTCACTGAAACCATCGAGCGTAAGAGCTCCAGGAATGCTCATCAGAACGACCTTGTATCTCCCTGCTCTAATTTCCGGTAAATACTTATTAAAGAAGTTCGCTTCTTTCAAACCGAAGTAGCGTTGGTCTTCGTATTTACCATTACTAATCCTCTTATCTAAACAGTGGTCATGGTCGTCTGTGATCTGAATCGTAAAAGTGTACTTGGGGAGCAAGAACTCTTTTACGGACATCAACACAATCCCTACCAACCCGATGGTCTGGAATACCCAGCCCACGTGCAGGCCGGGGATCGCCCACTCAGATTCCGGCCGCCACACTAGAATGGCCGCGGCGATCCCAATCATGACAGCACCGACCAAGAAGACAGAGAAGGCGGCCAGAAGGATTTGGTCAGTTCGGGTCAGACTGGTTTCGGTATTTTCCATGGTTCCTCCGAACCGACAATGAAAGGTGAAAGGAAAGAACGAAACGGTTTATAATGCCACTTTTTGCTCTTTTTGTCAATACCAAAACCCCGCCTCCAAAAAAGAGGCAGGGTTTTGTTTTGACTTTGGGTTTTAAATTCCAAGATCGTCGACCGACGCGTTTTCATCCGTAGGATTGACTTCTGCGCCGTGGAAACGGCGGGAACCTTCTGGTTCGTAAATCTTGAGGTTGACTCGCGCATTGCGCTTGGCCCCAACGATCTTAAGAAGAATACGAATAGCGCGAGCGGTTTGACCCTGGCGACCGATGACGTAGCCCATATCCTCTGGATTGATGAAGAGGGTGATGAGGACGCCGCGTTCGTCGACGATGCGTTCGGTTCGAACGTCATCTGGGTGGTTAACAATTTGTTTAACCACTTCTTCGACAAACTTTTGGTCTAATTCCATGTCTGCCATAACTGCTTTAGCATTACTAACAAATAACGTTAGCTTTGGCCTGCTCGACCTGTCCGAGAAAACTTCACGGAACAACAAGCTCCTACTAACTGTTTTAAGTTTATCACAAACAAAACTCAATGTCAATGTGTGTAAGTAGAAAAAACATCTAAAATAAGCTGAAAAATCACTATTTTTTTTAATCCACACTATCTCCACAACTAATCAGACTCAAAGCTCTTGACAGGCTCCCGGGATCTAAGTAAAATAACGCACGTTCGATACAAATCTATTTTTTAGGAAAAAGCTCATTCTACCGGCTTCCGGAGAGTGGGTTTTAAAACTAATCGAACGATTGGACTTTCACAACTGAAGACCAATGCAACAGGTTCGCAAATTTCGTTCAAGCGAAATTTGCAATACTAAGCAATTTGTCAATTGTGCGATTGCAACGTCTATCAACAAAATAGACTAATATACAATCTCCAAAATAAAATGGAGCTAGTCACTTCTCGCAGAGTCGTGAACCCGAGCGCAAGCGAGTGGTTCATGATTTCTTCTGAGAGTTTGATCCTGGCTCAGGATGAACGTTGGCGGCGTGTCTAAGGCATGCAAGTCGAGCGGTTCCATGCATTTCGCAAGAAGAGTATGGGATAGCGGCAAACGGGTGCGTAACACCTTGATAACCTACCTCGAGGTCGTGAACAACTCCGCGAAAGCGGGGCTAATACACGATGGCCAAGGGGGGCCGAAAGGCATTCCCTTGTAAAGATTTTTCGCCTCGAGAGGGATCTAGGTCCTATCAGCTAGTTGGTGAGGTAATGGCCCACCAAGGCTATGACGGGTAGGGGGCGTGAGAGCGTGTTCCCCAACAATGGTACTGCGACACGGACCATACTTCTACGGAAGGCAGCAGTCGAGAATATTCGACAATGGGCGAAAGCCTGATCGAGCGACGCCGCGTGCTTGAAGAAGCCCTTCGGGGTGTAAAGAGCTTTTCTCAGGGATGAACCCGCAAGGGTGACAGTACCTGAGGAATAAGAGGGTCCTAATTCTGTGCCAGCAGGAGCGGTAATACAGAACCCTCGAGCGTTATCCGGATTTACTGGGCGTAAAGCGTCCGTAGGTGGTAAGATAAGTCTTCGGTTAAACACTCATGGCTTAACCAAGAGGATGCCGGGGATACTATCTAACTTGAGGGCACTAGAGGCTGATAGAACGGTCGGTGTAGGGGTGAAATCCGTTGATATCGACCGGAATACCAAAAGCGAAGGCATTCAGCTGGGGTGACCCTGACACTGAGGGACGAAAGCGTGGGGAGCAAAAAGGATTAGATACCCTTGTAGTCCACGCTGTAAACGATGAACACTGGCTATCTGAAGTGTCGACCCTTCAGGTGGCGAAGCTAACGCGTTAAGTGTTCCGCCTGGGAAGTACGGCCGCAAGGCTAAAACTCAAAGAAATAGACGGGGCCTCACACAAGCGGTGGATCATGTGGCTCAATTCGACAACAAACGAGGAACCTTACCAGGGCTTGACATCTCGGCGAAATCCCGCAGAAACGCGGGACCCCCACAAGGCGACGAGACAGGTGCTGCATGGTTGTCGTCAGCATGTGCCGTGAGGCGCGCCCTTAAATGGGGTAACATGCGCAACCCTCATCCTGTGTTTTATATGTCACAGGAAACTGCCCGAGATAATTGGGAGGAAGGTGAGGATGACGCCAAATCAGCATGGCCCTCTGACGCCCTGGGCCGCACACATGATACAATGGAGCCGACAATGGGCGAAGCCGCAAGGCGGAGGTAATCCCATCAAACGGCCCCTTAGTTCGGATTGAGGGCTGCAACTCGCCCTCATGAAGTTGGAATCGCTAGTAATCGCCAATCAGCCACGTGGCGATGAATATGTTCCTGAGGCTTGTACTCACCGCCCGTCACGTCAAGCGAGCTGGGAATACCCAAAGTCCTCCGCAAGGAGGCCTAAGGTAGGCTCAGTGAGAGGGACGAAGTCGTAACAAGGCACGAGTAGGGGAACCTGCCCGTGGATCATCTCCTTTTTTTGAATTTTGTCGACTAATGTTGAAAGCCGAGATATCTGTTTTCAACATTAAGGGTTTTGATCGAGGAACCCAAAATTTCGATCACAATGTCGGGAAAACTTTAAGAAACTGAAAAAGAAAAGCGCGATTTCTGATCGCGTTTTTTTTGTTGAAAGTTTTTCTAATAATATTATAATAAGAGAATATGCTTTCAGTAATACTTCCGGCTTTTAACGAGGGAAAAAACATTGCCGAGACAATAAAGGAAATCTCTAGCTTTTTATTGGAACGGCACATAGATTACGAAATCGTAGCAGTAAATGACGGGTCGCGAGACAAAACAGAAGATGTGCTGAAGGAATGCTTGGGGAAATATAAAGGACTTACTATCGTCACTCACCCAAAAAATCTTGGCTACGGGGCCGCCCTGCGTTCCGGCTTTGAAAAAGCCAGGGGCGACTTGATATTTTTTACTGATTCTGACCGACAGTTTGATATTCAAGACATTGTTCCGTTTTTCGAAAAAATAAAAGAATACGATTTTGTAGTTGGATATCGAAAAAACCGCCAGGACCCCTGGCACCGTATTTTATATGCTAAAATTTTCCGATACATAGCTTGGTTTTTTTTCGGTATAAACGTGAAAGACGTGGACTGCGCTTTTAAGTTGTTCAAGAAAGAGATAATCAAGGACGCTAACCTTACCTCCGAGGGGGCCCTAATAAATCTTGAAATCTTTGCTCATGCTAAAAAAGGTGGTTTTAAATTTGTCCAAGTACCCGTAGGGCATTTTCCCCGCAAAGAAGGGGCTCAAACTGGAGGGAACGCCAAGGTGTTGAAGAAGGCACTATTGAATCTTTTTTCCCTTTGGTTACGTGTTTATAAAAACGACCTTAAAAACTTATCCTTAGTTCTATTAATCGCCCTTTTTTCTATTTTTCTAACCTACCTCTTGTCTTTTTTCGCTTTTCTTGTTTTCCAGAATAATTTTCAGGCGTTGCAAGATATCTGGTTGAGATGGGATGGCTACCACTACCTTACGATTGCTAAAAGCTGGTACCAAAACACTGGGCCTGATCAGTTTTTAATTGTTTTCTTCCCGTTGTATCCTTTGCTTATCAGGATTTTTACGGCAATGTTCAAAAATGATATTTTAAGCGCTCTTTTGGTATCAAATCTCGGCTATATCTTTGCTTTAATTTACCTTTTTAAACTGACTTTGATTGATTTTTCTAAAAAAACAGCTTTCCGGGCGATTCTTTATTTTTCTCTATTCCCGACAGCGTACTTTTTGCATGCGCCCTATACCGAGGGAGTTTTTATGGCACTTTTGATTTCTTCTTTTTACTATGCCCGGAAAGAAAAATGGGCTACAGCCTGCCTTATTACTGCCCTTACAACTGCTACCCGTTTGACTGGCTTAGCTTTATTACCCGCGCTTTTATTGGAATATCTGCAGCAAAGAAAATTTCGCATAAAAAGAAATATTCTTTGGTTTTTGGCAACACCACTGGGGTTTATTTACTACCTCTATTTAAATTTCTCTGTTTACGGGAACCCCCTTGCTTTTAAAACAATAATGACTGAGCACTGGTTCAAGAAATTTTCCTGGCCATGGTACAGCATAAAAGAAACCGCAAAGGGTTTCTCAAATTGGTCCTGGTCTGGGAAGGTAATGATTTCCGGCGCCGAAATATTTTTTATCCTCTTGGCGCTTTTGATATTAATCGCTGGCATCCGAAAATTACGACCGTCCTATTCTTTGTTTGGATTTTTAACCTTATTTATGATTACCTCTACCTCTTTTTCGTTAAGCACTCCGCGATACGCCCTTACCATTTTCCCAATTTTTATTGCTTTAGCGTTTTTATTTGAGAAGAAAAACGAAATCTTTAACGCAATAATACTTACCATCTTTGCCGCTTTTTATACATTATTTTTATCGGTTTTCGCCCAGGGGTATTGGACGTTCTGATATGTATTATGAATTGGATATTATATCTTTTTGTCTTTTTAGCAGCTGGTACCTTAAGTTGGCGAAGGATTTTACCGAATAGGCCGAGTATTGAAAATCTATTGCTCGGCGCGCTTTGGGGTTTAGTTTTGAGTTCTTTTTTGCCGTTTTTATTATCCCTGATTTTCAGTTTCGCTAACGCCGTTTTTATTTCTCAACTTATCGCCATTTTCTTTTTTGCAGTGCTTATTGTTTTTGATAGATATTTTTGGCTC
>JAZDEQ010000025.1:0-4875 GCA_043808565.1 Candidatus Uhrbacteria bacterium
CGATATAATGAAAAAAATTATAAAAACATCTCAAAAAAAGTCTGGATTAAATTTAAGTTTGTTGCGGCCGAAAAATTTCCTCAGTTTTGTGAAATCACCATCTACGGAAAAAACAAAATTTCTATTTTAAATTTCAGCAAAGAAACACCGATTGGAGTGATTATTGAGGACCAAACAATTCACGATGTAATGACCATGATTTTTGAATTATCGTGGACAGGGGCGAAAGAATAAATTTAAAAATCGTCCCTACAGTTTTTAAAGGACGATTTTTTATTTGATTAATTATTAGCTTCCAAATATTTTAAATAGCAATCGTGACAAAAAACTTTTTTGTCTTTAAAAGTTTTATTCACGGCCACAGAAATTTCTTTTTGGCAACCATGGCATTGTTTATTTTCGATCCAGCCAGTATTCATCATCAACATTAAATCTTTAATTCTTGAGACAAAATGCTTGCGCGGCGCGGCTAGATTATACTTTATATAAAACTCAATTTCTGGCTTTAATAAAGTATAGGGCCGACCAGTAACCGGATCAGCAATTGGCCGACCAAGCCATTCCGCGGGGTTTAAATCTTTAATGTCGTCAGGAATTTGATCGATAGAAGCAACTGCCTTGCCAACCATTCGTGATTCACCATAAGCGCCGTCGGCTGAAGCCGCAAATTTTTTAAGACCAGTTTTATCCCAATCACCCATCTCGGCTCCAAGATACATAACCAAACCGCTTTCTGGAAAATAAGAAGGAGAAAAATCCATTGGTACCGGTCGACCATATTCACCGCGCTCCAACATTTTACATTTTAGTTCATCGACTTTTTGCCAATATTCTTCTTCGGAATACGGTCGATTAAAAATATGAAATTTTTTATGAAACAAACCCACACAACCAAAACAGTGTTCACAATCATTACAATCCCAAGAATATTCCAAATCATCACAACGCATTATTGATGGGCAAAATTTACAATTAGAACTCCCGCTTCCGACCATTTGGTAATTATTACCGCCGGGAATGGCTGTAGAAAAAGCATTGCCTTGACCATCATAAACCCCATAACAATAATAATTATCATGAGCATTGTAACCATAAAAACAAGCCGTGCATTCAGAACATTTATTTAAGTAATCGCCCGTGCAATTTTGAGTTTGATCACCAAAACTATCTGGCCAGACAGCTTCATTTTTAACCAATTCGATAAATCGTGTTTTGTATTTTTCCAATTCTTGATAACTACCTAAATTTATTTTAGCCACTTCAATTTCCCAGACTTCTTTGGTTAGTTGTTTGTTAAATAATAAATATTTTTTATTCCTTTGGTTGGTGGCTCCGAAACAAAACTCACAATTACGACAGTCAAAAAGAAAACTGGAATTTAAACAATCGTATGATTCAAAAATAAACTGACAGCGATTCAGACGAGACGAATGGCTAATATTAAAACCTTCGGAAATATTATTCCCAGCGCTCAAGTCAAGAGAATCTTCAGAATCTAAACAATCAAGGCAATAAAAACAATTTTTACTGCGACAGCCAGTAACAAAAAAACTATTAACGTCGCCTAAAGAAACTGTAGCAATGGAATTTCCCGGATCTTTACTGTTTCTCATAGCATCAACCGGAACAGACAGTTGTAATTCTCGAAAGACTTCAAAAAATGGACGGTCTGAAGAATAAGACAAATTAATTTCTGAAAAATCTTTAGCAAACCACTCCTTATCTGGCAAAACTCTAATTCCCGAAGCCGGATGAGCATAAGTCAAAACCGGTTCACCGGTGTAAAAATTTTTATTCCACCACCATTGAAAAACCGTATAAAAAGCCGCATTGTGCCACAATCTAACTTTTCGACTAAACGGCGACGGTGGAACATTAAAACGTCTAAACCAGGAAATTTCTTCCTCGTCCATAAACCATTTTTCGCCGGTCATTTCGCAAGTTCGTTCGCCTGGTTGAGTGGCGTCGAGAATGATTTTAACTTTGGCATCGTAATTTGGGGTTTTAGACATACGCGAATTACAAATTTTGGCGAATATACGAATTACGAATTTTTTATCTCCCTCCCCTTCCGGGGAGGGGTTGGGGAGAGGTGAATTAACTCTTCCCCAACCTTCTTATCAACCCCGTCGAAGCGGTTAAAGCAATGGCCAAGGCGTCGGCGGCGTCGTCGGGTTTGGGTGGTCTTGGTAAATCAAAAAGTCGAGCCACCATTTTTTGCATGGATTTTTTATCGGCTGCACCATCGCCGGTAACGGCTGATTTAACTTGATTGGGCGTAAATTCCACCATTGGTAAACCGTGGCGCGCCATCGTGAGTAGAACCATACCCCGCGCTTCAGCAACTTGCATGGCGGTTTTTTGATTAACTGTAGTAAATAATTTTTCCATGGCCACCAAATCTGGTTTAGCGGCTTCAAGCAAAGCACAAAGATCGGCTTCAAGTTGAAGCAAACGTTCGCCAATTGGCGAATTGGCCGGTGTAGTCATAACTCCGAAATCCACAGCCTCATTTTGCCGGCCATCAGAATGAATGACCGCAAAACCCATGCGGCCAAAACCTGGATCAATGCCTAAAATAGTGTGCATAATTGGGATGCGAATAACGAATTGATTACGAATTTACGAATCTACGAATCTTTTAGTAAATAATTAATAATCGTTAACAACTCTTTTTTGAATTACTCCATCTTTGGTAAAAGTTATCAGGATTGCTAATTTTTTACCACTGACGGCCAAGTATTTATGGACCTGCTGAAAGTTGGCTCTGGTAAAATGTGTTCCACATTTCAATTCCACTATAACTTTATCATCAACAAAAAAATCAAAATAATTATTACCCACTGTTTCGCCTTCAAATTTTATCGGATAATAAACTTGCTCTTTAAATTTTATTCCTCGTTTAATAAATCCTACTGCCATGGCTCGTTCATAAGTTCTTTCTAGATGTCCTGGCCCAAGTTCATTAAAAACCTCGAAAGCACAACCGATAATTTCATAACTTAATTCTGGATATAAAATGTCTTCTCTTATTTTTTTCTCCTCCATATTAGTAGATTCGTAAATTCGTAATAAGATTCGTAATTCGCATCCCGGTACTTTTTTACTCCTCATTAGTAAAAACTGCATCAACGTCATCGTTTGCCTCAACGATTTCAATAAATTCTTCAATTTGTTTTTGAATAACCGGATCTTCAATCTTGGTTGTAGTTTTGGCAATAAATTCAATGCCGGCACCGTCTGGTTTTAAACCAAGCGCCTCGGTGGCTTCAACAATTTTTTTAAAATCTTTTACTTCGCCAATAATTCTAATTTCCTCATCAGAAAAAGAAATGTCTTCGGCCCCAGCGTCAATCATTGATAATTCAAAAGTGTCTCGATCTTTAACAACTGAGGGATCGGCAAAACCGATCACGGTCTTTTTTTCAAACATCCACATAACACTGCCTTGATTACCAATCGACCCACCGTTCTTACTAACAATATTTTTTATTTCGCCAACCGTACGGTTGTGGTTATCGGTCATACAACGAATAAGAATCGCTATGCCGCCCGGACCAAAACCTTCGTAAATTACTTCATCAATAATTTCACCTTCACTGCTACCAGCTCCGCGGGCAATCGCTCGTTCTATATTATCTTTGGGCATGTTAACGGCCTTGGCCGAATCAATTGCTAAACGTAATTTAAAATTAAAAGCTGGATCAGTCCCACCTTCTTTAACCGAGACGGTGATATTTTTAGCAACCTTAGAAAAGGTATTCGCCCGAATAGCATCAGCCTTACCTTTTACGCCTTGGATATTGTGGAAGTGAGAATGTCTGGCCATATTAAGTCAGCCCCCACCCCTTACCCTCCCCCGTATGTGGCATACGACGGAGGGAGAATCACTACAAATTAATTCTCCCTCCCTCATCGCCACGATGGGGGAGGGTTGGGGTGGGGGATATTAAAAAACCGTCCCAATTTTAACAATTTAGACGGTTTTTGTCGAATATTTTATTGACACGAAATCGACGATCGTCGATTCTACGTCGTCGAACGATTCTTCGATTTTTATTCTTTATTAATTTGAAAATACTTAGTTAAAATCGCATGGTAAATAGTTTTCCGGCCGACCATACCAATCAATTTTCCGTCTTGCACCACTGGCACCTGATGAATACCACTGGCCGACATAAGAGCCCCGACTTTTAAAACTGGTGTTTCTAAATCGGCGGTTAAAGTTCGTGGCGACATAATTTCTCGAACGGTTCGAGAAACCGCATTGGCTCGCGCTTCTTGTTCCATGGTTTCAAGATCATTATAAGCATGCGGCGCCTCCATCCAATCTTTATAAAGCGGAAACAAGGCGCGAAATAAATCTTTTTCCGAAAGCACACCAACAATCCGGCCATCGATATCAACCACCGGTACGGCCGGGAGTTGTTTTTCGATAAGCAACATGGCGGCTTCGGACCACAAGGTCTCCGGAGTGCAAGTACACACTTCCGAAGGCGTAAAAATATCTTTGACCTTCATATACTTTTATGAAACCATGATTGTTTATTTAACGCAAGTGGTTTCGTTAAAGTGATGGAGTTATGGAGTCGTGGCCTGCCCGTCCGTAGCCCAGCCTGTCCACCGAAGCTCGGCGAAGGTGGGCGAAGGCGGGAGTTAAGGAATTATTTTTTTGAAAACAAAAAGCAACGATTTTTTTAAACCGTTGCTTTTAAAATCATTTAATCATTCCAACCACCACTCCACCACTCCACCACTCCACCACTCCACCACTCCACCACTCCACCACTCCACCACTCCACCACTCCACCACTCCACCACTCCACCACTCCACCACTCCACCACTCCACCACTCCACCACTCCACCACACCTAA
>JAZDEQ010000026.1:0-7996 GCA_043808565.1 Candidatus Uhrbacteria bacterium
CCTACGTTATTGTTAAGGGGAGAGGGAATGTCAAAATGTGTTAATATTACAATAAACACATTTTGACGTTATTAAAAAAATAACCCACCAACTTCCCCCTCCCCTTAACCCGAACGTAGGGGAGGGGTTAGGGGTGAGGAAGCAATAATCGATGATTTACAAAACCAATTTTTTTATGATAACTTCAAAATACTCCTCAGCTAATTCATGCTAAGTGTTACTAATACGGTTTTAGCTTCGTAACCGTTAGTTTAAATTTTGTTTTTAAAAAATCACTGACTTTTTAGTCAGTGATTTTAAATTGTGGATAAAGTTATTTATTAAAATCAAAAATTTTGGCATAATAAAAAGTAGCGGGCAAAATTGGGTTGCCGATCACAATGGTCTTCGCATTCCAAAGTGATCGAGTTGATACGGAGTGATGGTGTTTCTGGAAATTAGATTGAGCCCTCGACAGGTGACAACATCGTCCTTGTGACGGGTCGGTCTTCTTCCAAGCGAAAGTAGGAGGCAGATATGATTCGATCAAGGACTGGAAAAGAAGAGCATCAGTCAAGTCAGCGTCAACCGGTCTGTGAATTCGGCTTCGGTGGAGCAAAACCGCTCAAGCCAGAGCCAGTCTGGTGTCCAGGAGAAGATACTGTTCCTATTCATTTTCGTGTCGATGATCTGGTCGGCATGAACAATGATTTCTTCTGGGCATCTGGAGGCAGTAAGCCAGCGGTTGCCTAGGCAACATCATAGTCGAAGATGCAGACGTCTTGAGGAAGCCAACCCGCTTCAAGAGCCCGTCTCTTTCCATGGGTTCTCAACCGCGTGCGGTGATTTTCATCCGCGGGTGAGACAAGGTTTTCTTTTTTTGGACGAGTTCTATCGTCCACGACAATTTCTTCTTCCATTTTTTTGGAGGGCACGAGAGGGCGCACGTACGACACGGAGCGCCTTTTACTTTTGATCCTCTCCCCTGGCCCCTCCCGTTCAACCCCTCACCCAACCTCTCCCCCAGGGAGAGGGGCTTAATTTAATCCTCTCTCCCCGGGGGAGAGATAAGAGAGAGGGGTTGAACGGGAGTAGGGGAGAGGATGTTATACCCCGCAAACATTTAAAGTGTTTTGACGCGGGTTTTTGTTTTTTTATTCAGTTTTTTAAGTTTATTTTTTAAAGTGTCAAGTATTATAAACAAAAAAAGTGGCTAAAATTAGCCAAAATATGATTGACAAAATGGCTTTTTCGCGGTTTGCTAAAGACACGAAGAGAGGAAAAATTTTTGAAAAAAACGGAAATCTTCTGGCTGGTGCGAGTTGCCGCAGCCTGAATGAAAAAAAGTTGACTCTGTCGGGACGCGGCCAGCTGGAGGAACCGGTTTTTCAAAAACGAGTGGATACGTTCTTGCTTAAGAACAAGTGGCGTCATTTCTTGTACTGGGGGCTTTCTTGTTTAAATAAACGAGTTTTTACAGTGCGAGAGTGGGGGAGCGCCGCTGGTTCGGTCATCGAACTTGCGAATACGGCCAACCGGCCGCGCTCGATCGGCGCGTGAGTACTAGCGCGCGCGGTCGAGGCGGCCAAGTCGGTTGCCTCTTCGCCTTGTTGCTTTCGAGCGGCAGGGATTCCCCAACTAAAGAAGAGGTCTCGCATGTCCCGATGGTTTTTCTACGCGTTTCTCGCGTTCATCGTTTTCATCAACTCGGCCTGTTTTTCGACAAACTACGCCATGAGCGACACTGGCGAAAATTCCAGCGAGGTCGGCGGCAGTGGCAACCCGACCATCGAACTACCGTTTCCGAGTGGTGATCAGCACAAATGTGTGCAGGGCGCCGGCGGTTCGTATTCGCACACAGGTACTTCTACCAGCCACGATCTGGACTTCGATACGAGCAACAGCTCGGACGAAGAACTCTACGCGCCGGCGGGTGGTACAGCTAGAGTGCATACCGAGAGTGCGACCACCAACTTCGGCTACCACATCAACATCGACCTCGGCGATGGCACCTATATCGTCGTCGCTCACCTGAAGGAAATTTTTATTTCCGACGGCGATGAAGTGGCGGCTGGACAGCTCATCGGTTACGAGGGTTGTACGGGCGTCTGCACCGGGGATCATGTTCATATCGGTCGACATCAAGGTGACGCTGGGCTCAAAGCTGAGTTCGGGACTTCGGTTCCGGTTTACTACCACCTGGCTGATGCCACGGCCGAAGAAGAATTCGAGGCCGAGCTTGGTGACAGCATTATCTGCGGCATCGAAAGTGAAGGCGATCCGGTTGATGGTCATTGGTATGCTTCGGGATTGCCAGTAATCAAGTGGCATCCGGACGGCACGCTCGTGAAGTCGTCGGCCAATCCCGATGTCTACGTTCTCGAGAGTGGATCGAAGCGGTTGATTGCCGATGAAAACGTGTTCTGGAGCCTGGGCTATAACTTCGACAACCTGGCTTTGGTTTCTGATGAAGAACTCGATTGCTTCAGTGATGGGGCGGAGATTACTGAAGCAAGTTTCATTGGCGCAACCATGGATGAATTTGGCTGGTTCTGGCTGGCGGTTGGAGCGGAAAATGATCCAGCACGCTATCGTCGTATCGTCAGCACCGTGGCTTGGGAAGAAGTGCTGGCCTCGTGGGGTCTCAACTATTCCGTGAGCAACCCGCCGTCTGGAAATTTCGATCTTGAAGACTGGCCGGCGGTTTCCGGCTATGCCACTTTTCGTGACGGCTCGATCCTGAAAGAAGAATCGTCTTCTGATGTCTACATCGTCACGGGCGGTGTGGCTGCACCAGTCGTCGACTGGAACACCTACCTCATGCTCGGTTTCTACGACCGCAGTATTCTCACGATTCCCGACGGCGCGGTTGAAGCGGTTCAGAAGTTGGTGGGGAATTGTACGGCCGGTCTCTGGTGCCTCACTCCGGCCGCCGTTGTCGAGTGCGGCGGCGACATTGATTTTTCTGACCGTGATTATCCGGCTGATTCCGGCAACGAAGATACCGGTGACGGCGGTAATGATTCAGGTGATCTTTCCACGGCCGGTGGTGACGATGACAGCGGGGAAGCGGCCGATGACTATGGCGACACCAGCGAAGAAATTCCTTGTGTCGACAACGACCTCGATGGTTACTGTTCCGAAGTTTCCGGCGGCTATGATTGTTGGGATGGCAATCCGGCGGTCTACCCAGGAGCTGAGGAAATTTGTGGTAATGGTCTTGATGAGGACTGCAGCGGCAGTGATGCCGAATGTTCGTCGGACGTTTGGGATACCGATGGTGATGGCGTGGTCGATTCTCTCGACAACTGTCCTTATCATGACAATTCCGACCAGTCAGACATCGACCACGACGGTCTCGGCGATTCTTGCGACATCGACATGGATGGCGACGGTTTCTCAAATTCCGTTGACTGCAACATGCTCGATCCCAACGTGACACTCTGCGACACCGGAGAGTCTATTGTCGAAGAGGTTGACACAGATACCGACACTGACGCTGACACTGATACGGATACCGATGCGGATTCAGATTCAGACTCGGATTCTGATGCCGACGCTGACGCAGACAGCGACTCTGATGCCGACGCCGATTCCGATGCCGACACGGATACCGGTTCGACCGTTCGTGTCCTCAGCCTTTCGTGGACCACGCCGTTCTTGGCCACGGCCACCTATATCGAACTGTCTGGCGAATTTCTTTTTGCCAATGGTTCGTATGGTTTTTCCTGGCGACGTCTGGATTCCATCACCCACGCTTCGATGATCGACTACGAGCTTTCCGGCGTGGGGAGTGGCGACACTTTGCGTTTTTCAGTGGAATACCAGGATTCGGCCGGCAATGTGAGCTGGTCTTGTATCGGGCCGTATCCGCCAGGCATTACCCAAGGAACAGCCACCGCCACCATCAATGGTCAAAGTGTCTCGGTTATCATGGCCGATGACCCGACTTCGGATGGTTGCGGGTTGATTCTGACTGTGCCATAACTTCACCCGTCCAATGTACCCCGACCGCGCAACGTGCGGTCGGGTTTTATTTCTGTTACGAATTACGAAAAGTAACGAATATACGAATTTTTGGTTCAAGAGTTACAATGGTGGCAAAAAGAAGATAAAAAACTATTTTTCTTGTTCTCCTGACTTCTGCCAACTTAAAATTTTAAAAAAATGAACCGCTTTGTTAAGCGGTTTTTTGGTTATTTTTCTGATCTTTGTCATACTAACAGTATGTTTTATGCCATCAATCAGAAAAACCAAAACTTCGTCAGGTGCCACGGCCGTTCAAGTGGTGCGTTATGAGAATCGAAAAGTTGTCATAATGAAACATTTAGGAAGCGCCAAGGAAACGACAGAAATTACCGCATTAATTCAAGACGCCGAAGCTTGGATAAATCACGAGACATTTCAACCGTCGCTTTTCTCTTCAAGGCCTAACAGAACACTTTGTTTGACTTCGTGTCGAAGTGCCGGCGTCCGATATGTCTTTGCTCACACCGTGCTTTCTGCAATCGCTTGCCGTCTTGGTTTAACCGAATTAAAAAACCGGTTTCTTATCGACTTTGTTTTGATACGCGTTTTGGAACCGGCTTCAAAATTGCGTTCCATTAAACTTTTAGAACAATATTTCGGCATTAAATATTCAGAGCGTTCCGTTTATCGTCTTCTACCAAAAATTTTGAAGTTCAAACCATTGATCGAAAATCTAGCGGTTAATTTTGCTAAAGAAAAATTAATCGATGATTTGTCTTTCGTTTTGTACGATGTGACCACTTTGTATTTCGAGTCGTTTGAAGCCGACGAATTACGTCAACCGGGATTTTCCAAAGATAACAAAGCTAACCAACCGCAAATCGTTATCGGACTTCTGGTGAATAAACGGGGCTTTCCTCTTGGTTTTGAGGTTTTCCAGGGCAATACCTTTGAAGGCAAAACAATGTTGCCTGTTTTAGAAGCTTTTCGTTCCACACATAATTCAACAACCTGCACCGTGGTGGCAGACGCCGCCATGATGGGAATCAAAAATATTGAAGAATTAAACAAACGTGGTTTGAATTATATTGTTGGTGCCCGAGCAGCTAACTTGTCGCCGATTGTTATAGAAAAAGTGACTGGGTCTCTCGGACAAAAAGATGGTGCGACCGTTCGTTTTGAAACAGACCACGGAGATCTTATTTGTTCTTTTTCTGCCAAGCGTTGGCGCAAAGATAATGCCGAGATGGAAAAACAAATTACTAAAGCAAAAAACTTTGTCGATAAAAAAGAATCGGGCCGTCGAGCAAAGTTTGTCACAAATGACAAGAAAAAAACATCCTATGTTTTAAACGATGCTTTGGTTGAGAAAACGACTAAACTTCTCGGTGTCAAAGGTTATTATACCAACATTAAAGAAACAAAATTAACCGACAAGGAAATCATTGCTCATTATCACGATCTTTGGCATGTGGAACAGTCATTTCGTATGGCTAAAAGTGACCTAGCCACCAGGCCAATTTTCCATTACAAAAAAGACGCCGTTAAGGCGCATTTGGTTATTTGTTTTGCTGCTTTAATGATCGGAAAATATTTGGAAATCGAAACTGAGTTTTCACTACGAAATGTTGTCGATATTTTAAAAAATGTAATTGATGCGAGAATCGTTAATATCAAAACAGGAGAAGAATTCAGCCTTCCTCCGGAAATCGGAGTTGAAGCTCAGGGTTTATTAAAAAAACTTGGCTTGTCATACTAATTGGCAGAAGTCAGGAGTAACTTGGGTCAGCCTGATCATCGGCCTCGCCATGCTCGTGGCCGCCGGCCTCTACCTCATGAGAGGCCTGATCGAGCACATCAAAATTCGCCGCCAGCTTAAAGGTCTTTATGCCTGGCGGCAATAGCTAACCACACCCGCGCGATTGAGCACCCCGGCTCTCGTTGTCGGGTGTGTTCTTGTTTTTAAATACGTGCTTGGGGGATTAGGGTTTAGGGTTTAGGGTTTAGGGATGGAGAATTTTTGTTTTATTAAGAAAATAACAACTTCCCATGCCAGCCGTAGCCCTAGCGAAGGCTGGTTCCCCAGCTCCCAAACTCTAAACCCCTTAACACGTAAGCCCTAAATTTAATTTAACAAACCTCCAGACTATGCTACTATTTATCTGTAATTAACTTTTAATTTTCAATATGGAAAATCCTGTAATTCAACCAGTTAAACCAAAAATGACCAAAGAACAAATTTTTACCGTTGCCATTCTTGTAGCCGCGGTTTTTGTTGGCATGTATTTTCCCTTTTATTTGGTTTTCTTATTAGGTGCGGCCGTAGGGCAATTATTTGGTCGTTGGTATGCCAAAAAACCTAAAACCAATCCTGGTTTAATTAAATTTATTGTCTGGTCAAATGTTTTGACTTGGATTTCCATTCCCATCGGTTTATTTACTGGTTTTTCGGCCTGGGAATTTAGCAAAATGACTGGCCCGGAAAGTAAAAAATATAAAACTCTAGCCATTGTCGGTATTGTTCTATCTTTGGCTAATTTACTTTTTGGTGTTTTGACAAGTTAATTTACAATGGTTTGATTGATTTTTTACACAAAAACCGAGTTTAAAAACTCGGTTTTTACATCAACAGCTTGAATTATGTCACAAATCAAAAAACCATACGATGTCGTGGTCATCGGCGGCGGGCCGGCGGGGATGATGGCGGCTGGGCGGGCGGCGGAAAAGGGGGCTCGAGTTATTTTGTTAGAAAAAAATCCGACTTTAGGGCAAAAACTTTTGTTAACTGGCGGCGGACGCTGTAATCTCACTAATGCGGAATTTGATAAAAATATTTTTTTAAATAAATTTAAAGCCGCAAAAAAATTTCTTTTTTCACCTTTAAGCAAATTCGGGGTTGAGGAAACCATTGAATTTTTTCAGCAACAAAATTTACCTACCAAAATTGAAGCGGAAAAACGCGTCTTCCCTGTCAGCGATAAAGCCCAGGATGTTTTGAAGACAATGATTTCCTACATGCGTCAGGGCCAAGTGGAAATAAAAACCAATGTCCAGGTTTATGGTTTTGAAATTTTTGATAAAAAAATTATTGGTGTTCGTTTGAAAGACGGCGAGGTTATTCGGGCAAAAAATTTTGTTTTAGCCACTGGTGGTAAGTCGCATCCGGAAACCGGCTCAACTGGTGATGGGCTAGTTTGGTTAAAAAAAATTGGTCACCAAATTATTGAGCCTGATTTGGCTTTAGTGCCAATAAAAATAAAAGAAACTTGGGTTCACCAACTTTCGGGTTTAAGTTTAAGCGACGCTTATATTTCTGTCTGGCAAAATAACAAAAAACAAAATAGCAATCACGGCAAAATGCTATTTACCCATTTTGGTTTAAGCGGCCCCCTGATTCTTAATATGAGCAAAGGAATTGGTCAGTTACTAAAAACCGGACCAGTGACTCTTTCGCTTGATCTTTTACCAGATTTTGATACGGCGACAACCGATAAAAAAATTCAAGAAATTTTTTCGGCCAATCAAAATAAAAAAATAAAAAATAGTTTAAGTGATTTGATCTTGCCGGCTTTGGTGGAAACTTTGTTAAAATTGGCAGAAATTGATTCAGAAAAATTTGTTAATAAAATTAGCCGGGAGGAACGTTTAAAATTAGTTAAACTTTTAAAAAATCTCCCCATGACCGTTCAAAGTTTAATGGGCGTAGAAAACGCCATTGTCACGAGCGGCGGCGTTGATCTCAAAGAAGTTGATTTTAAAAATATGCGTTCAAAACTTTACCCCAATCTTTTTTTGGTTGGTGATGTTTTGGATATCGAACGCCCATCAGGCGGTTACAGTTTACAGCTTTGCTGGACAACCGGGTTTGTGGCTGGGGAGGCGGCAGGGTTGGCGGAAGGGGTTAAGGGCATAACTGTCCAAAATCCTATTTTTGTACTAAAATAAGAGCAGAAACAATCTTTTTAAGACAAAAACAAAATGGATTCCATTAACGCCGGGGAAATCATGGGGATTATTCCTGATGAATTATTAGACCGATTGGCTGTTG
>JAZDEQ010000027.1:0-13013 GCA_043808565.1 Candidatus Uhrbacteria bacterium
TCAATGGTTTCTTTTGTCATCAATGAAGCTAGCCCGTCGGTTCTTAAAAGTTCCAAGTTAATATCGGTTTGGCATTTTTTGGTTTCATCAATACATCGAAAGACATGATTTTTACAAGTGATTTTTCGTCCCAAGATTTGAGCGATATGGACAATAACTCTGTCTTCGCCCTTGTTATTTTTACACGGCTCGGCTAATTGTTTTCGACATTTCGGACACTCGAAAGGTTTTTCCAATTTTTCAGTGATGACACATTCTTGACCACATTCGCGTTTTTCCATGCCTTCACATTTGAAATAGACTGGAAAAGAAAAAACTTCTAGTTCATTTCTACATGGCGGAAACTCTATGTCATACATTCCAGTGTCCTCATTGTATTCGGCAACTTTTGAATCGCACGATAAACATTTTAATTCCATAGATTTTCTTTTTGGATTAAACGCCCTATAAACCCGTGGGCTGAAAGCTAAAACCTTCAATGGGGAAAATAGCACTTACGGTAAATTGAACTGGCTAATGCGATACTGGTGGCACTGGTGAGATACTGAAACATTGGTGACGATATTATTAGCACACAATCTGTCAAATGACCTGTGGAAAACTTGTTTTAGGATTTTTCCTTAATCTTTTTGACTATTTTTTTCGAGAAAAAGCCGAGTGGTTTGAATCTGTAATTTTTTATTTTTGAGTTTGAGAGGTTGGGACAGATTTTTTTAGCTAAACTTTTTTTGAGTACGACAGTAGTATAGAAATAAAAAAGTATTTTAAGCAAACGGGAAATGTGAATAACTTTGTAACATGAAAATCTCCTAACGATTTTTCGATTTTTAGTAGGTTTTGAGTATCCACAATCAACACTTGATAAGATTTTTATAAAAAAATTTTGATAATAAAAAACGAAAAGATGAAATCAGAATCATTTTTTCGTTTTAAAAATCTTATTGGTCGATTTGGGAGTAACCGCAAGTCCAATCGAATGGGTCATTGTTTGACTTGAAGGTCATGCTGGTTGAAAAGTCCGCGGGAACGTTTTTTTATTTTTTCAAAAGAATAAGAGCTGGGCCAAACGCCAAAACAATTTCTTTATAATCAATACCAAATTCTGTTAGTTTTTGTTTCCATTGTTGAAGCGGAACTGACCAAAGACCATCCGACAACCTCGTCTCTTCGGTTTTTAATTCATCCCAATCAAAACAATGAATAGCTATTCCACCTGGTTTAAGTGCGTCAAAAGAATTCTTCAATAAATCAAATTGTTTTTCAGTTTCAATAAATTTCAAAAGCACGTGTGCATAAGTAATGTCGTAAGGTGAGTTAGGAAGCGGTAAGGTGCAATCGTGTTGAAAAACATTTAATTCTCCGACAAGATGGTCGGTGTTAATATCAAAAGTTGTAACTTCTACCTTTCTTTTTAATACCTGTTCAAAAATTCTTTTGTGATGAGCAATAAATCTTTTGTCGCCACAACCCAAAACCGCCAGACTAATAGGATTACTGTTTGTGTTTAGGGAAACTTCGTTAAAAATTGCAATGAGCTCTTTTTCCTTTGCGTCTGCACGTTTTTTGATTTCCTCGTCACTTTGGTTTGCGTATTTTTGATGATATTTGGACATTGACATATTTTTATTATTTTTTTACTAATTCAAGGATTGTTATGCAACTTTTTTTAAACAAATCGATGTTTTTTGGATTTATTTTATAGGCTTTTTTATATCTTTTGTTTAGACGCTCTATCTCTTTTTTAATAACACCATCGCTCGCTTTAGACATTTTTTGATGGTATTTTAATATAGCATCCTTTTTGACGTTCGTTTTTTCAACTAAGTCTTCTTTAATTGCGACTGCTAATAAAGGGTGAATTAAATTTTTAATTTTCTCAAATTCGTTCTTAAGTATTTTTAAGCTCATATTATTTATTTATTATTTTACGTAACTTATCGATTATTAAATAATCAGACCATCTTCAGAACCCACTCCCGCCAATTATTTATCAACACCGTTTCTTTTTGTCCAAAAATAGCTTCCAAAACTTGGATATTTTGTTCAACCGAATTTGTTTCTCGAACTCGCGTATATAATTCTTTGTGTTTATCCAAACCAAAAGTTTCAATAATATATTTTGATAAGGAACCAGCAAAGGCATTGGCCATATCGTCTTCAAAAGAATTAAAACCTTCAAAATTTATACATTCAGAAATTGTTATTTTTTCAAACTTTTCTATATTTTTTTGTATCCAAATTTCAAGTGTTTCATTTGTCTCAGAACCAAACCACATTCTACCAAATTCTGATTCGTCAATGGCAATCGCTAATCCTTCTTGAAAAAAGGATGTCGAAACCATCTCGGTTTCTCTTCTGATAGTTTTGTCTCCATCTGGTAATTCAACAGTCCACACATACGGTTGAGCCCATGTGTGAGTAATAAGATGGGTTATTTCATGTGGAAAATGCGGGTCGGAATCGGCCAACCAACAACGATAAACTGCCATTTCATTAAACCGTGCACTGGCTCGACTTAAACTATGCTGTGGGTCAGCTTCTCGCTTCTTCTCTCTGGTATCAAAAACTCGAAAGGTTATTTTCGGCTCTTTGCCGGGTTCAATCTTTAGTATTTCAAGTAATCTTAAAAAATCTTCTTTTTGAGCATTTTGAAAAGCCTCTTTTTGTTCATCGGTAAATTGACCAAAAAATTGACAAATAATTGGTGGTGAATTTTCTTTTTCTTCTTTATAGACAGATTCTGCCCAACCGCAATTTGGGCAAGAGAGTTTTATACATTCGGTGTCGATTTTTGTATTAACTGGGGTTCGGCAAGATTTCGAAGGACAAAAAATAATATCAGGAATTCTATCTTTACCCGCATCCAGAATTCCTTTAAGGCGTTTTTCTGTATCCGCAGAGAAATGATTGTGTTCCCAATACATTTCAAGCTGTTCTTTATTTTCCGGTGAAGTTAAACTCATATAAATTTGTTCTTGCTAAAATATTACCATTTTAAGGGAAAAATTACCATATTACGAATTTTTTTATTCACAGACTTAAAAAAGGACTTATAACCCATTACAACTTTACTTTTGCGAGGCGGTACCTCCCCGCCGAGCAAAATTAAAGTTTCTTTTTCAATTTTTCCCATTATTGCCTATACGGTAAAAAAATTATTATTTAGCCCTATCTAAGCACGGTGTAAGCGTCCTTATTATCTATATTGTCTTTTTAGATGATGTTCAATCTTGCGGGTATTACGGTTATTTAGAAAATAAGACGACCGTAAAAAATCCCTATCTTGATACTGTTTAGGTATCAAAGACACCCCTTAGTCTTTCTCTTACTGTCTTTTACTTCAGTCCATAAGATTAGTGATATTGAAGCCTTTTGAGGGTAAAAAATCTGGGAAATTTCTGTATTGATACTGTCTAGGTGTGATGATAGCAAAAGGCTGTAAAAAATTATTGTTTAGCCCTGTCTAAGCACGGTGTAAGCGTCCTTATTATCTTATCTATACTGTCTTTCATAGTCTGTCATAGTGTTGTGAGTATTACAGCCATTTAGGAAATGAAATGCCAGTAAAAATCCTTGTATTGGTACTGTTTTGGTGTCTTAGATACCCTTAGGTTCTTCTATACTGTCTTTTACCTTGGTTTACTGTGTTGTTTGTATTGCTGTCTTTTTTAAACCTGAAAGGGGTTTTAAAACCTGAAAAATCGCTGTTTTTATGTTTCTTTCAAAATCCTAACCCGTATAGAGGGCTTTTTTCGTTCCCTAGCGGTTTTGGTGTTTGGGTGGTTAGGTACTTTTCTTTTTGTTTTCTGAAATTGGCGGGATTATGGGCGGATTTTTTGGGAGTTTTGACCTTGTTCCTTTGGCAAAAATCGGGTATCCTAACGGAAAGAGGATAAAAAATATCTCACTATGAAATATAAGAAAATTTTGTTAGTTATTATCATCATTGGATTGTTAGTCCTTATTTTTTTGACTGGAAAATACTTTATAGAACACCAAACTGGTTATGGTGCGGTTGATTATGTAAACACAAATGTTCCTAACGGTCTTTTGTTTGTTGAAAAAAGCGAAATCCCCGAAAATTTATTAGTAAAACCCGATTATCAGAATATCAAGCAGGTTGGTCAGATGTTTTCTACTCAATTTTATTGCCAAAATTTAGAAAAAGACGCTGAAATTATAGAGTATTGGAAACAGACAGCTGGTTATGGAATTGTTGGCGGTTGGGCTAACCGTTATGCGGTAATTTGTGGAAACGAGTATTTGATAGTGGATGACGCAGATTATTTTGGCGAGAAAATCTATGGGCCGTTTAATTTGGACTTATAATGCGTTATAACTCAACTCTTCTTTCCTATTCATAATGTTGAGTATTCCGCTAAACTCGATATCTTGCTGGATTTTCTGCCAGTCCAGAGTTCTGAATGTGTCAACTATGTGGAACCATGAACCACTCGCTGTTGCTCGGGTTCATGGTTTCACCAGCTATTAGTTTTAGTGAGATCATGAATCTTTGGAAAGGCGAGTGGTTCGTGGTGTGAACCCGAACGCCGCGTGAGCGGTTCACACAATTATGCCAAAAATTACCTCGGAATTTTATTTTGTTTACATCCTTTTAAGTCTAAAAGATTGGATGTTTTATATTGGATTTACAAATAATATTGAAAGAAGATTTCAAGAACATTTGGATGGTAAAAATATTTCAACAGCAAAAAGATTGCCTATCCGGTTAATTTATTATGAAGCGTTTTTGGATAAAGATGATGCCTTAAGAAGAGAGAGTTATTTCAAAGCCACAAAAGGAAAAACTACTCTTAGAATGATGATGAGGGAGTATCTTAAAAAACAAAATATCAATAAAACAAAGCCTTCATAAAAAACATGATGGCTTTTCTTTTTATTTTCTGAAATTGGCGGGATTGTTGGCGGATTTTTTGAAAAAATTATTTGTTTGCTTTTTCAGATTTCATCATTGACGGGTCGAGTATCCATTCGGTTAGATAGAAACGAAGAGAGCAATGCTGAAAAGGATTTTCCGGATTACTAAAGTTTTTTTCCTATAAATCGACAGATATATGGTTTTTCTAGACTCCATTCATTCCAAAAACCAATTTTATCTTATAAAAACAACTAAAGCCGTAAGAAATTCTTGGTATTGTGGGTGGGGAATTCGGCTGACCTCGCACGGCTGGCTTTTTAATGTTTCCGGCCTTTCGGCCGTGGAAATAACTATGAAAAATGGTCGGAGCTATCGAATTGGTACAGATGAGCCGGAAAAGCTGACCGCGGTCATTACTCGATTAAAAAATAACGTTTGACAAGACACTACAGCTGTGGTATTTTGTATTACAGTAATCTAGGGTCAAATAATATAAAAAATATGCGCGAAGTAATAAATATTTCCTTACCATCACCCATGGTTAAAACTGTAAAATTAGCTGTTAAAACTGGCGCCTACTCTTCAACCAGCGAATTTTTTCGTCACCTGCTAAGAGAATGGCAAGAAAATCAACTTTTAAGAGAGTTAAACAAAAGCCGAGCAGAAATTGCCGCGGGAAAAGGTTGTCTCCTTAAATCATTTAAAGACTTAAGATAATTACAGGTTATGGAGGTAATTTTCAGTTCTAAATTTATTCGAGAGTACAAAAAATTGCCAAATCGTGTCAAAAACATCTTCGAAGAATTGGAAAATATTTTTCGCCACAATCCTTTTGATCCACAATTAAAAACCCACAAGTTGAAAGGTAAGCTAAGTGGGTTTTTATCTTTTTCTATTGGTTATAAATATCGAATAATTTTTGAACTTTCAAAAAATAAAAAGACAGCCTATTTTTATTCGGTGGGCGATCATGACATTTATGAATAAAATCAAAGATCGAAAAATAAAAATTACTGCCCAAGATTTAACTAAAATTATCCAACAAGGTTTGCACGGTGAATACGGCGCAGACCACGACTGGTCGCCAGATGGTTCTTTAAAGACTAAAATTGGTTGGCTTGAGGAAATGCTAAAAAATTGGGACCAAACTGAGCCTGAAGGTAAAAAATTGATTATGTATTTTCTACGAAGTTTAATAAAAGAAGCAAAAGAAAATAGCACTGTCGTTACCGATCGATTAACTCCTTACGCAAAAATACCCGAGGTGGCCAAGGTGATAAAAAATATTTATGACACGGAGTGAAAATAAACTACCACTTAAAATTCAGCCAAAATACTGGCGTAATTATTTTGGTGCCCGGGAAATTCCATACCAATTAATTCATAAAAAATATCCAAAGCTCAGCGAACAGATAAAAAATTCAATTTATCGTTCAATTATTTTTTTTATTATTGAACTTTTTTCATTGATTGCCAGAACCGAAACGGTTTTTCCCAGCGCTTCCTACAAGCAAAATTCAATGGGCGATTCGACGCTTAAATTAGAAATAAAAACCGATAATTTAAAATTACTAATGTTTTACAGAAACAAACTTTCTGATTCCTGGCAAAGCGTTAATCGCGAGAGCTTTTCTTTCTATTTTGAAGGCCATTCATACATCTTTATATCTCTTGATGTGTATATGATCGGATCGGGAAACCTTGAGCTTTCAATTACCAATCTTGATATTGATCTTATTCCAACCATTGAAAATTTGGCGGCTAAATGTTTTGAAAAATACCAAAGTTTACAGACAGCAGAACCAGTTCCTTTTAGGGTTTCGTAACCATAGGAAGTTTGTTAATTTTTAAGCTTTTTGATAAAATTAAGCCAGAAATTAATCATTAAAATTTATTTATGAAAAAAGATAATCTTTCTAAAGCCCTGGTCGTTTTATCGGTTTTTGCCGTGTTGGTAACGACCGGCTGTGGTAGCGCGGCAACTACTGGGAATAGCGCTTCCACCAAAACCACGTCAGCCGGGACTTCGGCCAAAACTGTTGATACCTGTATGACCCTCGAAGATTTCAACAAACTTTTACCAACCACCTGGCCGGGTGATTATACCGAAGATGAAGATCGAACCTGCGATAATGAGGATGAAAATGGCTGTTGCGAAAGTGTCGGAGTTTCCATGCTTTCGGCCGATCAAGAGAATGTCATTGGTTTGTGGCTTTGGGCCCCAGATAAAAACGGTCAGAGTGGCTGGAACTTACTAGAAGCCTATGTCAAAGACGCCGCCGAAGGTGATACAGTTTTAAATAAAACTACTTATCAAGGCCGACCAGCTTACGAATATGCTGATATCTATGGCTTATTCTTTGCCGTCGAACCTTACGTCGTTCAGGTTGTTTGGTTGGGTTCTGCCCAAGAAGAAGTTGACGCGGTTTTGGCAGCATTGAAAATTTACTAGGTTTGAAAGAAAATTTTTTCTAAACAAAAAAGACCGCGGTTTATTGCCGCGATCTTTTTTTGGTTTTTTATAAAATTGCGCCGCGGGTGATTTTTTCGACTTTGTCGATAAACAGGATGCCGTCTAAATGATCAATTTCGTGTTGGAAAATAACGGCTTCTAAATCCGAAGCTTTAATTAAAACTTTTTCGCCCCGACGATTGAAGGCTTTAATTTTGACTTTGGTATGACGTTTAACAATGCCCCAAACTCCGGGAACCGAAAGACAACCTTCTTCGCCTTCAGCTAAACGCAGGGAAGCAGAGATAATTTTAGGATTAATAAAAGCCTCGGGGCCAGTTTTGGTTTTGACAATAATGGCTCGTTCGAGAATTCCCACTTGTGGCGCGGCCAAACCCACACCATCTCTTTTCATGGTTTCAATCATTTCATCAAGAAATTTTTGAAATTCCGGACGCAAAATTTCCGCCGATTTTACTGGCTTGGAAACTTTACGGAGAGTTGGGTTGGGGTTGGTGAGGATAGGAAGCATACTGGGGTTACGAATTACGAAAAGTGCCGAATATACGAATTTGGTTTTTATTGAAAGGCACAAAGGTTAAAAGGGGAACAAGAAGAAAATTTTTTATCCCCTCGTTGTCGCCGTTGTAACCATTGAGTCCAAACATTCGTATATTCGTTACTTTTCGTAATTCGTAACAGAAGAAATAGTTAATCATGAAATAGCGTTAGTGTCAATCACTACGCGATCGGGCAATTCGGAAATTTTGTCTAAAATTGCGGGTAAGCCGGCAGGTAAAACCGAGAGAGAAACCGAACAACCAAGGCCTTTTTCATATTTTATTGGAAGAATACTTACACCATCAAGACCTTTTAAATTTTCTAAAATTGTCTTAAGTTCTAATTCAGCCCGTCGCTCTTCGGGATCACGAATTTTTAAAGTTAGCCAACGAGTAAATGGCGGAGTGCTATAAGACTGTCGCAAAGCTAATTCGTCAAGTAAACAAACTAACGGATTATTGTAATAAGCTTCAAATAAATTTCGACTTTTGGTTTGGGCTAAAAATACCGCCTGCTCACGAGTTGCTAAACCGCGCAAATCTTCAAGTTGCTTTATAGCGTTTTCAAAAGAGCGAAAGCCAGGAACCAAAAGCGGCAAATCAGCATCGAGGTCAACTACCAGACCAAAATTTTGATAAACAAAAGGCTGTTGATAGGTTTCAAAATAATAAGAAGTGGCTAAAACAATCGTGGCCGCCGCAGGATTTTCTTGGACAGTTTTATC
The DNA here is from genome assembly GCA_043808565.1 of Candidatus Uhrbacteria bacterium. Lineage (GTDB taxonomy): Bacteria > Patescibacteriota > Patescibacteriia > UBA9934 > GWF2-40-263 > UBA12403. Next base: position 8,617 of record JAZDEQ010000027.1, read on the forward strand.
GATCATGGCGACTTTGGCCTCAGGGAAAATTTTTTCCAAAGCCTGTTTAATTGTTTGATTACCAAAACCACGTTCTTTTAAATTAGGTCCGTGACAATTTGGACAAACAAAAGGCAAAGGTTCAACTTGAGCGCAGTGGTGGCATTTAATGGTGGTTTCATAAACCGTAAAAACACCGCCGCATTTGGGACAAGGAAAACCTTGGCCACAATCGGCACAGCGAATGGAAGAAGCTTTGCCTTTACGATTATAAAAACATAAAACCCGCCGACCTTTTTCTAAACAATTTTTTATGGCGGCTTCTAGAGTATAAGAAATTATCGGGTGAGCTGACATTGGTCGTTCGTCTTTGGGATCAATAAACTGCGGACGAGGTTCGGGATGCTCAATAAAAATTTGTTCTTGACCAAAAAATACCAAGTCGTCAACTCGCGGAGCTGTATCAAAAAAATATAAACGACAATTATTTTGTTGCTGAATTTTTTTGACAATATCGCGGGCATCATAACGAGGATTGCGATCCCACTGTTTATGACTCTCATGACCAGAACGAAAAACAAAAATTGCCTCCGTGGTTGGTGGTAAAAGTAGAGCGGCCAGATGAGTACCAAGTAAAATTCTGGTTTGACCCTGACGAAAACCATCCCAAGCTTTGAAACGTTGAGTTTCGCTTTTTTCGCCGGTAATTAAAGATAAACCAAAACTTTTAAAATAAGGTGTTAAGGCCTTGGCTTCAGCGACGCCTGGAACTAAAATAGCTATTCGATCTTGAGGATGAAGGTGCAAAAAGGCAGTTACCACCGCCGCCATTCGAGGCAGATTAGGCAGAGAAATAAAAGCTTGCCGTCGTTCTTCAATAATTTTTAAAAGTCTTTGAATCGCCGGAGCTTCGGTGGCTCGAATTTTCATGGTTAAAGCCGCTTCATTATCTTGATTTGAAACTTTATTTTTTCCTGGCTGGGGTAAAGCGGCATTTAAAACTGCTGGCACACCTTGAGCCAAATCTTTGGCCAACCATTCAAAAAATTTTATGGAGGCTTCTTCGAGCGGTAAAATATCCTTAATTGATAAAATCGCTTTTAAGCCTGGTCGCGGCGAGAATCTTTCGTGAAGGTCTTTGACTACACCAAGAATTTGTTGATTACGAAAAGGAATATTAACAAAAAAACCACGCTCGATTTTTAAATCTTCAGGCACTAAATAATCAAAAACCGAGAAGCGTCTCGGTAAACGTTGAATGGGATAAACTTCGGCAATCTGCATATTTATATCGGAAATTCCAAGCTCCAAATTCCAATTTCCAAAATGGATTTTTATTCCTTTTAAAATCTAAACCAGGCGGTTAAATAGCCGACACCGAATGGTGCTTCGTAACAGAGTTCTTCGGTTCGGATGTCAACGCCATCAAGTAAACCAAAAAGGGTGATAATAGGACGGAGAGCACATTCAGCGGCTCGATTAATCAATTCATCGTCTAATTGTAAAAGCCCTGAAGCAACCGCGGTTTTAACCGCACCACGAACCGCCAGATCAAATTTTTTGCCTTCAGGACGTAAACCAGCCGGGGCTTGATTATTCAAAGCATGAGATAAATCGCCAGCGGAAATCACGGCTATACGTTTGTTTGAAAGATGAATAACTTCTTTTAAAACTCGACCGAGTTTAAAGTGATTTTTGGTTGAAAGATTGGGCGCAGTAAAAAATGGTAAAACCGTAATTTTTTTAAATTTCTCAGTCAGCATAATCAACGGAATGGCCGTGGCATGACCAAGATTTGGTTCGGAAAAAACCGAAAAAGGTAATTTGGCTCGACGTGAGTTTTTTTGTAAAGCATCAACACAAGATAATTCGGGTAGATACTCAAGTTTGGTGGCCAAATCACCAAACTCACTCAAATTGGTTTGATAAGAATTATTAAGATTAACCGTAAAAATTTCTGGCGTTGGATTACCATGACCGGAAATAAGAAAAATCACTTCTGGCCGGGCGGCGTAAAGCTCTTCGGCCACAATTTTTAAAGCCTGAGTGGTTTTTTTTAATTTTTCAGTGTTATCTCGACCAACGGTTGGTAGAAGTAGTGGAGTATGGGGAACGTGAGCGGCAAAAACCAACATACTAATTCGAAGTTAAATTAACTTCCGAATCGTCAAAACCAACTTTGTCTAAATCTTCACCCAGGGGCAGAAGATTGACAGATTTTTCATTAGCCCAAACCACATTTTCCCATTTAAAACCAAAACCCATAAAAACGCTTTCGCTAACAATTGGCCGACGATGACCTTCAGAAATCAAATAAACCGTCGGCTCACCAGTTACACCAACCAGGATACCATCAGGAAAAGTTACCGGTGTGCCAGTTTCATAAGAAGCGAGTTCGTCTGGCCCGGCTGGAGTTATAGTTTTTTTAGGAAAACGCGCGGTTAAAATTTCACGAGAATAAATGGGATACTTAACACTATTTTCCACAAAATAAACTCCGCCGCTGTTTAAGTCTTGAATTAGAGCGCCTTGCGGATAAACCGAGTCAGAAGTAATCGGTTCACCTTCTTGATACATGGTAAATTCATCGTTTGAGATCTCAACTAAATCATCGGTACTAAAGCCAATGGCTCGAAAAGCTTCCATGGAAACAATGTGGCGAATCGTATCGTCAACTAGCAAATAAATTCCGCCGTCTTCGGTGTGAAGCAGGGAATAGTTAGGTAAAGAAATTGACGAACCTTGGGAATAGGCCTCAAGTTCGGTCAGCGAAACCGGAATAATCATGTTTTCGTTGAAGCGTGAAAGCAAAGCTGCCCGAGAAGTAATGGCCCGGCGCTCATCGTATTGAATCAACCAGACGCCGCCAGTTTCACTATCTTGCAAAAGCGTGCCGGTTGGATAATTACGAACAAACCAAGCTTGCCAAAGGGTGACAAAATTTTCATTGCCTTCAAGGTGCGGGGTGTAAGTATAAAGAGCGGCTGTGGCATTATTGACTGGTGTAACTCTTATGCCATCGATCCGACAAAGTTCACCCGGCGCAAACCCCATCACAGTCTGACCATATTTTTCCAAATCCGCTAAATAGCCTTCGGTTAACTGAAGTGTGGCTGAATTTATTTGTTTAGCCAAACCCCGCCAGCGCTGAATATCAGGATCGTCATGCGAACAATTATCACAAACACCATAACCAAGGGCCCAATCAAGTTGATCCTCAGTTGGATCGTCGTCAGTGATTAAACTCTGTTCTTTTTGCAACATGACTAAAATGACTTTTGGATTAATCCCGTTTCTTTGAGCCGCCCGCCAAATAATTTCCGAAGCATAGCGAGTTTTGCCATCAATATCTTCGGTTTTATAATCAGCCAAATAACCTTTTTCCAAAAAAGTCTGAATATCACCAAGTTCCATACTGAAATAATCAGTAAACTCTTCATCAGAGATTAAATAATTGGGATTAAAAGTTGAGGCTTGTGAAAGATTAGGAAACAAAACCGAAACAATAGTCAACAAAGCCAAAATTTTATTTTGCCAAAGTTTTTTCATAGCAAGCTATATTATAGCGGATTTTTGAGGTTGAGGGTAGGGGTTTGTTTTTGGGGCATTAAGGGGCATTTAGGCATTAAGGCGTTGAGGGGTTGTGGTATACTAAAAATTGTTATGATCTACATTATTGGCGGTACGCCGCGGGCGGGAAAATCTACTTTGGCGAAAAAGTTGGTTGAAAGACAGGCTGTGCCTTTTCTTTCAACAGATTTTATTTTACACATGGTTAATGACACACTGCCAGAAACTAAACTGACCAAACCATACGCCGAAATACCTCTTAAATTTTTTCCTTATATAAAAAATCTTATTAAGCATATTAAAAATTCCATCAAAGATTACACCATCGAGGGCGATGCTTTTTTGCCAGCGCAAATTTTTGAATTGCAAAAAGATTATGATTTGAAAGTTTGTTTTCTTGGTTTTTCTAAAATAACTCTCCCAGAAATTAAAGATTACGTTGGAGAAAATAATTGGCTCAACGATTTATCGGATTTTGATATTAACAACTTACCACAATGGATTATTGAAAAAAGCCAGACATTAAAACAAGACTGCGAAAAGTACAATATAAAATATTTTGACATGGCCGATGGTTTGTACGAACAAAATTTAGAAAAGGCTTACACATATCTTGTTGAAGGTAAATAAAAAATTATGGACACAAATTCTATTACCGTATCAAATTTAACGAAAAAGTTTTCTTTTTCGGCTAAAAAGGCTTCTTCGGGTTGGTTAAAGAATCTTTTTTCTCCGGAGACTAAAGAAATCGTGGCAGTTAATGACATTTCTTTTTCGGTTAAACACGGCGAACGCATTGCCTTTATTGGTCCTAACGGAGCCGGAAAGTCAACTACTATCAAAATGTT
>JAZDEQ010000028.1:0-17330 GCA_043808565.1 Candidatus Uhrbacteria bacterium
CTTACGGAATCGGAGTTTAAAAACCGTCGTGGAAAAACTCCACTTGAATTATCACAGGTTCAATTACCAAAGATCTATAACTGGGTGACATTTCTTCGGAAAAAATTTCCGAAAACCAACTGAATCGTCTACCAGTGCCCAAATTCGTATATTCGGCACTTTTCGTAATTCGTAACAGAATTTGTGTTTCGTAATCTCCTCCGCTTGACCAAAACCGCTTAATATATTAAAGTTTTGGCAATTAAATAAAAAAGTCGTCCATAATCCGGGGCGTTAATTACCGGATTCCTTGGGTTGCGTGGTTGTCGGGCTTGCCCTGAACCCCACGTGGTTCAGGGCGGCAAAGTACCCTATGACGTACGAATTACTCTACATTGTCCCCACCCGCTATACCGATGCGGAAGTGGTGGACATCCAAACCAAGGTCAACGGCATTATTACCAAAGTCGGGGCCAAGGTCGTTAAAGAGGAAAATTTGGGTCGGATTCGTTTGGCTTATCCTATTAAGCAAACTCGTCACGGTTCATATATTTTAAATTATTTTGAAGCCGAAACCGCCATGGTTCATGAGCTCGAAGCCTTGCTTCGTTTGTCTAGTGACATTCTTCGTCACATGGTAGTTCAGTTGCCAAAAGGGATTCCTGATCATTCTTTTGAATTGGAATCTTATGTGGCGCCGTTATCTGAAGAGGAAGAAGAAAATCGTCGAGCCACCAAACGAGTAGTGACTGGTTTTTCGGTTCCAACCAAAACTCCAGATTTTGTCCAAACCGAAACCGAACCCATGGTCCGTGAGGAAAAAGCTCTTTCTATGGAAGAGCTCGACAAAAAACTCGATGAAATTTTAGACGTGAACACCTCAGAGAATATCTAATTCCTTCATTGGAAATTGGAAATTTGTAAATTGGAAATTTAAATAATATGTATTCATTAAATCGTGCGACCATTTTAGGTAATCTCACTCGCGATCCAGAAGTTAAACAATTAACTTCGGGCCAAACTGTTTGTACTTTTGGCGTGGCCACTAACCGTAGTTGGATCGATGCCGCTGGTGCAAAACAAGAAAAGGCCGAATTTCATAATGTGGTAACCTGGGGCAAGTTGGCGGAAATTTGTGGGCAGTTTCTTACTAAAGGTAAAAAAGTTTATATTGAAGGTCGTTTGCAAACTCGTGATTGGGAAGGTCAGGATGGAGTGAAACGTTATCGTACAGAGATTGTTGCGGAAAATGTTATCTTCCTTGATCGGGCTGGTGCTAGCACTGGCGGTTTTGCTCCGGCCGCGCCCATGATCGACGATCCATCAGTTGACCCAACCGAAGAAATTAAAGTCGAGGATATTCCTTTTTAAGTAGAAACCGTAGAAAATGTAGAAAACGTAGATTTTGGTTTAATCGAATGGCAAAAAACTATTCAATAATCTACAGCTCTACGATTTCTACGTTCTACGTTTTCTACATTTATCCAGTTAAAATTATGCGTGATAATAATTACAACAATAACAATAATAAAAAACAACAACCGACCAAACAACGTCATTGTTCGTTTTGCGTTAACAAAAAAATGGAGATTGATTACAAAGATGCAAAATTTCTTCGTCGTTTTACATCTTCATTTGCCAAAATTGTGCCACGTCATCGCAGTGGTGTTTGTGCCGGCCACCAGCGCGAATTAGCCCAAGCCATTAAACGCGCCCGCATCATGGCACTTTTACCTTTTATTCAACGATAAAACAGAAGTCGCGGAGTCTATAAAGTTACGAAGTCGTGGAGTTTTGGAAGATTATTTTTAAAAATTAAAATTCCTTCACTTCATCACTTCACGACTCCACCACTCCATCACTTAAAACCGATATGTCCTCCCCAAACGATATCAAAAAAGGTACAGTACTTCGTTTAAATGGCGAGCTTTGGGTAGTTGTTGGTTTTCAGCGGGTTTCACCAGGTAAAGGCAGCTCCTTTGTCCGCTGTCGAGCCAAAAATATTAAAACTGGCAAAATCAACGAACAAAATTTCAAATCAGCTGAGTCGCTTGAGTTCGAAGACGTTCAGTATAAAAAAATGCAATATCTTTATAATGACGGCACACTTTATACTTTCATGGATAATCAAACCTACGAGCAAGTACAGATTAATAAAGACGATATTGGCGATGACGTGAAATTCATGAAAGAAGGTTTGGAAGTCACGATTGTTATGCATGGCGAAACCCCGTTGACTGTTCAACTGCCCATGAAAATTCAATACAAAATTATTTCTGCTCCACCAGCGGTTAAAGGCGATACAGCTTCAGGTAACGTAACCAAAGAAGTTGATCTAGACAATGGTTTAAAACTTCGAGTGCCAATTTTCTTAAAAGAAGGCGAAGAAGTTTTGGTGAATACAGATACGGGTGATTATTCGGAAAGAGTGAATGGGTAATTGACCGGTGCACCTTACCCCTACCTCTCCTTCGTCCGCCGTCGCTGGGCTATGGCGGACAGGCAAGGAGAGGGGGAAAAAAATGAATTTAAAAAACCAATCGCCGTTGCGATTGGTTTTTGTTTTTTCTTTACTTGACACAAAAGTGGGGGGGGGTAAAATGTTGACAGTTTAAAAAATAAGATCCTTTGTTATGCAAAATTTAGAACTAGTAATGGAAAAAGAAGCTCTTTTTAAAACAGCCCTAGGAGATTTTTTATTGGCCCAGCAAGAAGCTCGCGGCAAACACGAAGGTCAAAAAAAAGAAGATTTTCAAAAAGTTCACGAAAGATATAGATTCGCGAGAGCAGAATTAATTGAAGCTGAAGCAAATAGATTGGAAAAAACAGAAGGCTTTGGCCCCGATGAAGCTGATCTTAAAGCTGAAAGATATGCTGATTCATGTCGGATTGAAGAAACAGGAAAATGGTACACAAACCATCCGTCACCAGCACAAGAGTGGTCCGAAGGAGAAGGAGACAGAGTCTTCCTTTAAATTTTAAAAACCAACCGCGATAGCGATTGGTTTTTTAAATATAGCATGAATAATTCCACGCTAACTATATACGACGTTGGGCTTGATAAGGTAAGATAAAATAAACGTAAAAAATATTAAAATAACGAAACTCTATGAACCATGAAAGAAGAAAGATCACCATTATTGGTGCTGGTTTTGTTGGCAGTACTTGTGCATACAGTTTAATTGCCGCTAAGTCTGTAAATGAAATAGCCCTTATTGGTCGAGATAAAAAACAAACGGAAGCGCAAGCCATGGATTTGCAACACTCGGTTCCTTTTTGGGGCCAGTGCCAGATTTATGCGGGCGACTATCGAGACATTAAAGATAGCGAGATTGTTATTGTGGCCGCCGGAGCCGCTCAAAAACCAGGTGAAACACGGCTGGATTTGATTAAAAAAAATTCCGCGATCATTTCTGATATTGGTCCAAAAATTTTTAAAGAAAATCCTAACGTGTTGGTAATTATGGTTACCAATCCAGTTGATTTACTGACTTATCAAATGATTAAAATGTTTCCAAAAAAATCCAAAAGAATTATAGGATCAGGTACGATTTTGGACACTGCTCGTCTGCGGTATTTGTTGGGACAGGAATTTAAAGTAAGCCCACGCATTGTTCACAGTTACATAATAGGCGAGCATGGAGATAGCGAATTTCCTTTATGGAGTACTGCTAATATTGGCGAAGTTCCCATTCTCGATTTTCCCAGGGCTACTCAGGCAAAACTTGATCGTATTTTTGAAAAAGCAAAAACTGCGGCTTACGTTATTATAGAAGGTAAACAGGCCACATATTATGCTATCGCCGCTGGCGTTCGATTAATTGTTGATGTTATTTTAGAAAATCGTAACTCAGTGTTACCGGTATCAAATTTATTAACTAATTATAACGGTGTCTCTGACATGTGTTTGAGTGTTCCATGTATTATCGGTCGCGACGGCATTAGAGAGCAGCTTATTTTGAAGTTTAATAAAAAGGAAATTGCGCAGTTAAAAAAGTCGGCCGATAAATTAAAAGAAATGACTAAGGACCTAATGGCATAAATTTTAAGGCGGATTTAAAAAATCAACCGTTTAAACGGTTAATTTTTTTAATCCTGTTAAATCCTTTAAATCCCACAAATCCCAGTTCCAGTTTACTCCTCCCCGCCACCATCAGTCTTTAATTCCAATTCTCCGGCCGCGAGTTTGTCTTGTAAAACTTTTTTAATAGTATTCATGGTGTCTGGATGTTCGCGCAAATACTGTTTGGCCGTTTCGCGGCCGACGCCAAATTTTTCTTCACCAAAAGAATAACTATTGCCGCTTTTGGTAATGATTCCAGATGGCACACCAACATCTAACACATCGCCGGCAATGGAAATGCCTTCGTTGTAAAGAATATCAAATTCGCAAGTGCGGAAAGGTGGGGCTAATTTATTTTTAACAACTTTTACTCGAGTGCGATTGCCAACAATTTTTTCACCTTGTTTGATTTGGGCATTGCGGCGAATTTCAATGCGCATGGAAGCGTAAAATTTTAGGGCATTGCCACCAGTGGTGGTTTCGGGATTGCCAAAAAAGACACCAATTTTCATTCTGATTTGGTTGATGAAAATAACTACGGTATGAGTTTTACCAACAATGGCCGCGAGTTTTCGCAGGGCTTGGCTCATTAGTCTGGCTTGCAAACCCATGTGTGAGTCGCCCATGTCGCCTTCGATTTCGGCTTTTGGTGTGAGAGCGGCAACTGAGTCAACAACGACCACGTCGACAGCATTGGATCGAACGAGCGTTTCAACGATTTCAAGAGCTTGTTCGCCGTTGTCTGGTTGAGAAATCAGAAGGTCGTTGATATTAACACCGATTTTTTGAGCATAATCTGGATCAAGAGCATGTTCGGCATCAACAAAGGCGGCGATGCCACCGGCCTTTTGAACCTCGGCCACAATGTGTTGAGCCAAAGTGGTTTTACCAGAAGATTCTGGTCCAAAAATTTCAATAATGCGCCCGCGTGGTACGCCGCCAACACCAAGGGCAATATCGAGTGATAAACAGCCAGTGGTAATGGAATCAACTTTCATTGCCTTGGCTTCGCCAAGTTTCATAATTGAACCTTCGCCAAAACGTTGACGGATTTGGGCAATGGCTTCGTTAGCCGCTTGGGTTTTGCCAGTCGGCTCTTCGGTGACGTGTTTAGGCATATTGGTTTTTAATTTCTAATTAGTGGGAATGTCTAATGTCTAATGAAGGATTGTTTATATTTCTTTCAAGATTCCCAACATCCATCATTAGACATTGGAAATTAGACATTTAAACATTCCCAACAACAACCATCTTAAAGGTTTGAACGAAAAAGGCAATGGTTGAAAATGTCAGAATTTTTTAACACCAACAAAAAATAAAAAAGCCAGATTTTCAACTGACTTTTGGGAAATTTTCTTTAGTTTTCTAAAGTTTTTTGACACTTTAGCCTTTGGCTGTGGATAGATTTTTGTTGAGGCGGTGTGGATAAATTTGTTGCCTCCGATGCCTTTTGTACCTTTAATACCTATGATGCCTCTGTTGCCCTTGTTGCCTCTGATGCTTCCGTTGCCTCCGTTACTCCTGCTTCAAAACCACCCTTCGATAAATTGTGACCATTTTGGAATGACGAGTTTTAGCTTCGATGGTAATGACGTTTAAACCTCTTTCTAGAGTTACCGTTGTAGTAAACCGACCTTCAGGGTTTGGTAAAACCTGGTTACCATCAACAAAAATTTCCGCAGCTTTTTTTACTTGGCCTTGAACAGAGATAATCGCATTGTCGACAGAAATATTGTCTTGGGGGGCAAAGATTTCGATTTTTGGTGGTGACAATAAAGAATTGATTTGCCAGCCAAGATAAATGATCAAGGCAGTAAAAAGAATAAAACCTACGGCGATTTTTCTTAAACGATGGACAGAAAAAAAAGCCAAGGCTCGAGTTTTTTGAACCGGTAAACGATGGGGGGCAATTAAATCACAGGAGCGACATTCTTCTTCAAAGAGAGACAAAAAATATTTTTCATCGCCCCTTAAGGCGGCGACATATTTTTTTAAATAATTTTTTGTGTAAAGTGGTTCGGGTAAAATTTCGTATTTGCCAAGTTCTAAAGCTTCGAGAAATTTTTTTTGAATCTTGGTGATTTCAGCCATTTCTTTGAGCGACCAATTATGATGTTTCCGCAAAGCTCGAAGTTTTTCTCCGAGTGTTTCCTCTTTTTTTAAATTATGGACAAAAAAAGCCATATTTTTTTTGGGGATTATTTTGGGACATTAAACCCTTTAATGCCTCTGGTGCCTTTAATGCCTTTAGTGCCCCCGAGTAGACGTGTCGTCTTCATCTAAATACTCACCTTCTTGAGCATCTAAAAATTTTTGATCTGGCGAAAGAAAAAAACCATTGTCATCTTCGTTTCCGTCGGTTTTTTCAACGTCTGCCACATTTTCCGAAGCCTGAGTAAAAGAGGTTTCGTCTTCTTTGTCCTCTTCAACTACCTCTTCAATCCTTTCAGCCTCTTTAGTCCCCGTCACATTCAACACCTCTTCAATTTTCAACATTTCTTTTCGCTCGGCAAATTCTCGATCGCGAGTTCCATCAGAGGGTGACCAGTTATTAATTAGAATTTCGCGAGGTTTAGAACCATCGGGTGGGCCAATCACGCCATTTTCTTCCAAAATATCTAACATGCGAGCCGCTCGACCATAACCAATTTTTAAACGACGTTGTAAAAGTGAAGTTGAAGCGCGACCGGCTTGAGTGACAATATCAGCCGCTTCTTTTAGCATGGGGTCTGAATCATCGGTGTCGCTGGCACCATCAAAAATTGAACCAATTTTTTCTTTTTCTAAAACCGCATAATTATAGTCGGGCGTTTCTTCTTGTTTTAAGTATTCGACGATTCTTGTAACTTCAGCTTCGGAAACATAGGCACCTTGCAAACGGACGGGTTTAGAAAGTTCAGCTGAAGTGTAAAGCATGTCACCGCGACCCAAAAGTTTTTCGGCGCCTGAGCAATCAAGAATCGTTCGTGAATCAGTTTGCGAAGCTACGGCAAAAGCAATGCGTGAAGGGAAGTTGGCTTTGATGAGACCGGTAATAACATCGACGCTGGGGCGCTGGGTGGCTAAGACCAAATGAATACCCACAGCACGAGCCATTTGAGCAATACGAACAATTGTTCCTTCAATTTCATGACCACTGGAAGCCATGAGGTCAGCTAGCTCATCAATTAAAACCACAATGCGTGGCATTTTTTCTTCAACACGTTGATTGTAAGAGTTAATATCGCGAGCGCCGAATTTGGAAAGTAAATCTAAACGGCGTTCCATTTCTCGGACTGTCCACTTAAGAGCATTGACTGTGTCGTCAACTTTGGTAATTGGCGGAACTAGGAGATGAGGAATGCCTTCATATGAAGTTAATTCCACACGTTTTGGATCAACCATGATTAATTTCAGGTCATCGGGGCCATTGGTATAAAGAAGAGAAACAATAATTGTGTTAATACAAACGCTTTTGCCCGAACCAGTGGCTCCGGCGATCAAAAGGTGGGGCATTTTTTCTAGCGGCGAAACCCAAACTTTGCCAGTCACGTCTTTACCCAGGGCCACACTCAAATTAGTTGGTCGAGTTTTAAAAGCTTTAGCTTCTAAAAGATCGCGAAGGGAAACTGTGGCAATGGTTTGGTTAGGGACTTCAATACCAACCAAAGATTTTCCAGGAATTGGTGCTTCAATCCGAATTGGATGAGCGGCTAAAGCCAAAGCCAGATCGTTTTGCAGGGCGACAATGCGGGAAAGTTTAACACCTTCAGCTGGACGTAGAGTGTACTGAGCAATTGTTGGACCAATGGCAATTTCCCCCATTTCCACCATAATATGAAATTGTTCAAAAGTTCGACGAATGATTTCTTTGTTTCTTTCAGTATCGCCAGAGTTAACTTTGGTTGAACGATATTCTAAAAGATCAATCGGCAAAGTAACTTGTCGGCGTTGTCTGGTGGTTAAAACTTTTTCAGCCGGTGGGGCAACTGTTGGACCAAGATTGGTGGCGTGAAAAGTTTTTTTAGTTTCTTCTTCGTTGGCTTCTTCAACTTCAGTTCCTTCAACCTCCTCAAGTTCATTTTCCTCCAGTTCGGTATTAAATTCTTTTGATAAAGCTTTTAGTTTTCTGCGATGTAATCTTTCGCCAAACCAACCAGTTAGATGTCGATGTAAACCGACAACGTTTCGGAGCGAGGTATTAAGAATCAAAAGAACAGAAATTAAAAGTAGGGCGCCCATTATAATTAGAGCTGCCCAAAAACCAGTTAGACGTAACAATAAAACATTTAGCAGTTGTCCTACCCAGCCGCCAGTGACCATTAGTCTTTCATTCACTGGCTCAATATTTTTATTACTAAAAAGATTTATCAAACCATTAAAAGAAAGAAAAAAGAAAATCAAACCTAAATAATTCCACGGACTCAGCCATTTTTTTTCTGGGAAAAGTAAGACTGCGCCTATCAGCACGAGTAAAAGAGGAATTAATAAACGATCAAGACCAAAAATTTTAGCCATGGTGTCATCAAGAATAATTCCTACTGTGCCAGCAATTTGGAAAAATGATAGGAGTAGCAAAGCCGCGGCGGCAAAAATAAAAATTACTGCAATGCCGCGTTTGGTTTCTGGGTTCATGGGCGGTAATTTAAATTTTACTGGCTCGGTTGGTCGATAACGATTTTTTTTGTGTCTGGACATAAAATGAATGCCAATATTTTAGCATTTCGGCCGACTATTGACAAAAAGGCAATTTTGTGGTATCCTAGCTTGTCTTAGAAAGTGTCCAAGTGGCAAGTGTCTTTGCTGATGAAATCATTAAAAAGCCGGAACTTCTAACCACTTGGCCAATCTGAGACTAAATTTACAACCCACCGAAAACTAACCGCGTCCTTGTTGTTGGTGAGAGTCGTCGTTAGAATAGTTAACCGCTCCAAAACGGAGGGTAAGAGGGCTGGCGAATTGTCCGACCTTGTTGCTGGATAATACGTCTTAAACTTTTGTTGATTCAAACAAGGCTTCGGCTTTCTTTGAAACCAGTAAAAGTTTTCCCCATGATGTCATGCTTAACCGCAGACCAACCATGGTTCTTATCTTCCGTTATGTGGCGGTTTTTTTGTTTGTTACTAATCTACTAATCTCCACGAATCCTACTAATTAATAAGGCTGTAGATTATTCTTTTTATATAGCCAATATTCGTGGCCGGTTCGTAGATTGGTAGGATTTGTAGAAAAATTAGTAGATTAGTAACAACAAGCAGATCCGTTTACTTGCTAAAAGTAAAAAAAAATGGTTTAATACACAATCATAAGGATCTCCTGATTCTGGAGTCGCAAAGCTTAACGATGTCGCCGAATCATTGTCGCGAACGCTCTCCCTTGTTTATTCGAGGGAAAATCTCTCTCCTCGCGTTTGTCAAACATTGGCTTGGTGTCTTCGCTTAAATCATCGTTTTAGCTTTGTGGCTTTAGGGTCGGGAGTTTTTAGTTGTGGATAAGATTTGTGACGGTCGTTCATAATTTGAGTTTTTTGGCTTAAATTAGATAAAATATATTAAGGCTTGACAAGATTGTTTTTCCCCAGTTTTAGATCTTGACGTTTGTCCACAGGTTTGATATAGTTGCGGCGCACTTGCCGAAAATTTCGGCTAATCTTCGCCCCGTTTAGGGCAGAAAGGTCTACCGGGCGGACCTCCAGCAAAAGCTTCGTCCATCTTTTTATAGTGGGGCCTCTCTTTATAGAGAGGTGAGAAGCATGAAACTTTTTTTCCATGCTGGCCAAAAAATCATCAGCAACTATCGCTCTCCGTCAGTCGGATGTGATGGCGCTGTCCTGCCTAATAAATAAAGAACCATAAAAGCCTTCCTTTTTACAAAAGGGATGGATTTTTTGTTTCTATATAAATTTATATGATCTATCGTTTAACCCCACCAAAGGAACTCGAGCGCCATCGGTTTGGTACCTTACCCGATGCCATGGAACTTCCAGAACTAACCGAGATTCAATTGCGATCTTATAGTTGGTTTATGGAAGAAGGTTTGCGAGAATTGTTTGATGAAATTAGTCCGATTCGCGATTTTATTGGTCGTGATTTGGAATTGCATTTCGATGATTTTTATCTCGATGAACCAAAATTCGACGAAGTTACTTCACGTAATAAAAATATTACTTTTGAAGCACCGTTGCGTATTAAAGCTCGCTTGGTTAATAAGCGAGCCAATATGGTAAAAGAACAGGAAATCTTTTTGGGTGATTTACCAGTCATGACTCCTCGTGGCACGTTTATTGTTAATGGCATTGAGCGGGTGATTGTTTCTCAGCTTGTTCGTTCGGCTGGGGCTTTTTTTACTGCTGAAGTGCAACGCGGCCGCCGTTATTATGGGGCCAAGATTATTCCTAATCGCGGCGCTTGGTTAGAATTCGAAACTGATATTCGTAATGTTATTTGGGTTAAAATCGATCGCAAACGTAAAGTAACAGTTACAGCTTTGCTTCGATCTTTTGGTTATTTTACCGATGAAGAAATAACCGCTCTCTTTGAAGATGTCGATACTCATCCAATGAATCATTATATTGAAGCAACTTTAAACAAAGATCCATCTAAAGATGAAAATGGCGGTTTGATTGATGTCTACAAACGTATCCGTCCCGGTGATTTGGCCACACCAGATAATGCTAAGTCACTTATCCATTCCATGTTTTTTAATTTTGATCGTTATGATTTTGGTAAGGTCGGTCGCTTTAAATTTAATTTGCGTTTTGGTTTAGATGCCTCGGAACCAGAGATTACCCCCGAAGAAAAACGGATTCTTCACAAAGAAGATTTAGTACAAATTGTTCGCGAAATTATTCGTTTGAATATTACTCAAGAAAATCCCGACGACGTTGACCATTTGGGCAATCGTCGAGTGCGAGCGGTAGGCGAGCTTATTCAGGGTCGTTTTCGAGTTGGCTTGGCGCGTATGGAGCGAATTATTAAGGATCGTATGTCAACTCAAGATATCGAAGCCTTAACACCAGCTCGATTGATTAATGCCAGACCAGTTATTGGCTCAGTGCGTGAGTTTTTCATGTCTTCACAGCTTTCACAGTTCATGGACCAAATGAATCCTTTGGCCGAGCTTGAACACAAACGTCGTTTATCGGCCATGGGTCCGGGCGGTCTTTCTCGTGAGCGAGCTGGATTTGAAGTTCGTGACGTTCACCCAACTCACTATGGTCGTATTTGCCCGATTCAAACACCAGAAGGTCCAAACATTGGTTTGGTGGGTCAGTTGGCTAGCTATGCCGTGGTTAATAAATACGGTTTTATCGAAACACCATATCGAAAGACCGAAAAAATCAAGGATAAAAAAGGCAAAATGCGCGTGCATGTGACCGATGAAATCGAATACATTAATGCCTTTAAAGAAGACAAACACGTTACCGTTCCAGCCACTATAAAAATGGACGAAGAAGGCTTTATTATCGATGAATTTGTCAGTGCTCGAAAATTTGGTGAGCCACAAATTGTGCCAGTTGAAGAAGTTGACTATGTTGATGTTTCTTCTAAACAAATTGTTTCGGTTGGTACAGCTTTGGTGCCTTTTCTAGAACACGATGACGCCACTCGGGCGCTCATGGGTACAAACATGCAACGTCAGGCCGTACCTACCATTAAAGCTCAGTCGCCAATAGTTGGCACAGGAACAGAAAAACGGGCGGCTCGTGATTCAGGTCACGTGGTTTTGGCTGGCGAAGATGGGGTGATTACAGCTGTTGACGGCAGTCATATAGAAATTACTGATAAAAAAGATAATGCTCATCAATATCGATTAAATAAATTTCTTCGTTCCAATGCCTCGACTTGTATTAACCAAACACCAGCTGTTTCAATTGGCGATAAAATTAAGCGTGGAGATTTATTAGCCGATTCTTCAGCTGTAGAAAAAGGTGAATTAGCACTTGGTCAAAATGCTTTGGTAGCTTTCATGATTTGGGAAGGTTACAATTACGAGGACGCGGTTATTTTAAACGAACGTTTGGTTCACGACGATCGTTTTACTTCAGTCCATATTGAAAATTACACTCTTGATGTTCGTGATACTAAGCTTGGTCCTGAAGTTATTACTTCTGACATCCCTAACGTTTCTGAAGAAAAATTGAAAAATTTAGACATGGAGGGAGTCATTCGGGTTGGTGCTGAAGTAAAATCAGGCGATATTTTGGTTGGTAAAATTACTCCCAAAGGCGAAACCGAACTTTCAGCCGAAGAAAAACTTTTGCGAGCTATTTTTGGTGAAAAAGCTCGGGACGTTCGCGATTCTTCCATGTATTTGGAACATGGTGAACATGGCAAGGTTGTTGATATTAAAGTTTTTTCGCGTGAGGCCGGCGATAAACTGCCGCCAGGGGTAGTTAGATCAGTTCAGGTGGCCGTGGCTGATTTGCGTAAAATTCAAGTTGGCGACAAAGTAGCCGGACGCCACGGTAATAAAGGCGTTATTTCTAAAGTTGTACCAATTCAAGACATGCCGTTTCTTGAGGACGGTACACCAGTCGACGTTATTCTTACTCCACTTGGCGTGGTTTCTCGTATGAACCTCGGGCAGATTTTAGAAACACATTTGGGCTTAGCCGCCAATGCTTTAGGTTATAAAGTAGCCACACCGGTTTTGAACGGTGTTAGCGAAAAGAATATTCACGACGAATTAAAGCGAGCTGGTTTTCCTGAATCAGGACAATTGGTTTTGTGCGATGGTCGAACCGGCGAACCTTTTGGCAACCCAGTAACCGTTGGTTATATGTATATGTTAAAACTCAACCACATGGTTGAGGATAAAATTCACCAGCGGTCAATCGGTCCATATTCGCTTATTACTCAACAGCCACTTGGTGGTAAGGCTCAATTTGGCGGTCAACGTTTTGGTGAAATGGAAGTTTGGGCGCTGGAAGCTTATGGCGCGGCCCATACTTTACAAGAAATTCTGACCATTAAATCTGACGACGTGCCGGGTCGTTCCAAGGCATACGAATCAATTATTAAAGGTGAGACCATTAAAAAAGTTAACATTCCAGAATCTTTCAATGTGCTTTTGCGCGAATTAAAAGGCTTGTGTTTAGGTGTAGAACTTTTGAAGGACGGCAAACGAGTCGAACTTGCCGAGGAAAAAGAAAAAAGAGAAAGAGCTGCTAAGAAAGCTTAGCCCTTACTTTTAAATACTTATATGTTTCAAAAACTCGACACTTTAAAAACTACAGACTTTGA
Source organism: Candidatus Uhrbacteria bacterium (assembly GCA_043808565.1). Taxonomy (GTDB): domain Bacteria; phylum Patescibacteriota; class Patescibacteriia; order UBA9934; family GWF2-40-263; genus UBA12403. Next base: position 13,267 of record JAZDEQ010000028.1, read on the forward strand.
CGCCATTCGTTTGCGGCTGGCCTCACCAGAAGAAATTCGTTCCTGGTCTTATGGCGAAGTTACTAAACCAGAAACCATCAATTACCGAACCCAAAAACCCGAGAAGCATGGTTTGTTTGCTGAAGAAATTTTCGGACCATCAAAAGACTGGGAATGTTATTGCGGTAAGTATAAAAAAATTCGTTTCAAGGGCATTGTTTGTGACAAATGCGGTGTGGAAGTTACTCATTCGATTGTTCGTCGTGAGCGCATGGGCCACATTGAACTAGCTGCGCCAGTTTCGCATATTTGGTTTTTGCGTGGTTTGCCAAGTAAAATCGGTACAGCTTTAGATTCCTCGGTTCAGGCTTTGGAAAAAGTTATTTACTTTGCCAGTTATTTAATTACTGATGTTAACGAAGAATTAAAAGAACAAACCATCGAACAAGTAAAACAAGAGTACAAGAGTAAGAAAAAAATGATTGAGGGCGAATATCAACGCGATGTTGATCGATTGGCCCAACGTTTTGCCGATGACGAAAAAAAGATTCGCGAAGAAGCCGAACATTTGGCGGGCATTCGTGATCGTAAATTAGCCGAACTTGAGGAAGACTTTTTGATTGCTGATAAAGAACTGAAAGAACTCAAACCATTAAAAGTAATTAACGAGGCGACTTATCACGAATGGTCATTAAAGTATGGGCATATTTTTGACGCTGATATTGGGGCCGGAGCCATTCAAAAACTTCTTAAGCGTATTAATCTTGCCGAGACCATTAAACTTTTGGAAGAAGGTTTGGATAAAGCTGTGGGCGCTAAAAAAGATCGTCTCATGCGCCGCCTAAAACTTTTACGAGCCTTGATTAAAAACGACATTCGACCAGAATGGATGGTTCTTAATGTGGTGCCGATTATCCCACCTGATTTGCGGCCAATGGTGGCTTTGGATGGTGGTCGTTTTGCCACTTCAGACCTTAATGATTTGTATCGTCGAGTTATTAATCGTAATAACCGTCTTAATCGTTTGCGCGAACTTAATGCTCCAGAAGTTATTGCTCGTAATGAAAAGCGCATGTTGCAAGAAGCTGTCGACTCTTTAATCGATAACAATGCTCGTCATTCAAAAACAGTTTTGGCCGCGACCGGCAAAAAGCGTCAGCTCAAATCCTTGGCCGATTTCTTAAAAGGTAAACAAGGTCGCTTCCGTCAAAACTTACTTGGAAAACGTATCGATTATTCTGGCCGTTCAGTGATTGTGGTTGGTCCGCATTTAAAAATGAATCAATGTGGTTTGCCTAAAACCATGGCCATGGAGCTTTTTAAACCGTTTGTTATTGCCAAACTGATTGAGCGCGAATACGTTCATAATATTCGTTCGGCCAATCGTTTTATTGACAGTGATCATACGGAAACTTGGGACATTCTTGAAGAAATTATTAAAGACGCCTTTGTTCTTTTAAACCGAGCACCAACCTTGCACCGTTTAGGTATTCAGGCTTTCCAACCAATCCTTATTGAAGGTAAGGCCATTCAAATTCATCCTTTGGTTTGTGACGCTTTTAATGCGGACTTTGACGGTGACCAGATGGCCGTACATGTTCCATTAACCGAAGAAGCTAAAAATGAAGCTCGGGATTTAATGATGGCCACAAAAAATTTATTGAAACCAGCTCACGGCGGCCCGGTAGCTACACCTGGTCGTGATTTGGCTTGGACAGTTTATTGTATGAGTATGGCCGGCGATAAACCAGAAGCAGAAAAGATGAGGGCTTTTGCCAATATTTCTGACACGCTTTATGCTTATCAGTCTAAAAAAATTGGTTTGCGTGAATGGATCCGTGTACGCGGTAGCTTAAAAGATGGCATGAAAGACGAAGGGCAAATTACTGAGACCACAGTTGGTAGAATTATTGTTAATAGTGTTATTCCTCCGGCCATGGCTTTTATGAACCAAAGTCTTGGTCGTAAAGAATTGGCCAACATTATTCGTTCTTCAGTGGAAATTTATGGTCAAGAAAAATCGGCTGAAACTTTGGACGCCATTAAAGATCTTTGTTTCCGCAATGCTACGCTTTTGAGTTATTCCTGGGGCATGGCTGATTTACCTGATCTTTCTGCCAAACAAGAATTACTCAGTGAGGGTGATGCCAGAATTCACGAAGTTGATGATTTTTTTACTCAAGGTCTTTTGACTCAGGCTGAACGTCATAATTCAGTGGTAAAAATTTGGAATGAAATTAAAGATCGGGTTTCTGATTTGGCTAAAAAATCTCTTATTCACAACGGCCCAGTTCATACCATGATTGAATCTGGAGCGCGCGGTTCCTGGGGTCAGTTTACTCAGATGGTCGGTATGAAAGGTTTGGTGGCCAACCCGTCCGGTGAAATTATTGAGTTGCCAGTTAAGCGTTCGTTTAAAGAAGGTTTTGATGTTTTGGAATTCTTTATCTCTAGTCACGGTGTGCGTAAGGGTTTGTCTGATACGGCTTTGCGTACAGCCAACGCTGGTTATCTCACTCGTCGTTTGGTTGATGTGGCTCAAGATGTGGTAGTTCGTGAAGTTGATTGTGGCGATAAGGAAGGCGTGCTCTTAACTAAAGAAGAATCCGATGAAATTGGCGAACCACTTTTGATTCGCGTTCTTGGTCGCGTAGCTTTTTCAGATATTAAATTACCTGGTAGTAAAAAAGCTATTGTCAAAGCCAACGAGTTAATTACCGAGGATCATATTCGAGAGATTGAAGCTTCGGGTAAAGAACTTTTGGAAGCCCATGTTCGTTCGGTTATGACTTGTAAGTCACGTCGCGGTGTTTGCCAGCAATGTTATGGTTATGATTTAGCTTTTAATAAATTAGTTAAACTTGGAACTGCCGTTGGTATTATGGCCGCTCAGTCAATCGGTGAGCCGGGCACACAGTTAACCATGCGGACTTTCCATACTGGTGGTGTGGCCGGTAAAGATATTACTCAAGGTTTGCCACGGGTTGAAGAATTATTCGAAGCCCGCAACCCAAAACTTCGAGCAGTTATGACCGAAGTTTCCGGTAAGATTGAAATTCAGACAGTTGAGCGCGAAATGACTCAAGTTGGTACTGGTAAACAAATCATTGATACTAAATCTGGTCAAAAAGTCGTTCGGATTGTTTATCAAAGCGTTGAAGAAGGATCGGCCGTAGTTGGTAAGAGTGCTGAACTCAAAGTTAAAGAAGGTCAAAAAGTTGAAGTTGGTGATGTTTTGGCCGTTAAAAGTGATGGCACCAAGATTCTGGCCGAAAAAGCCGGCACCGTGGCCGCCACAACCAAAGGAATTGTTAAATTTGTTTTTGATGGCCATAAAGCTCGTGAATATGTCATTCCACCAGGTTATAATTTAATTATAAAAGATGGTGACGAAATTCAAGCCGGTGACCCAATAACCGATGGAGGACTTGATTTGCAGATTCTCTTTAAACACAAGAGCCAAAATGCTGTCCAACGTTATTTGTCTAAAGAAATTCAGTTTGTTTATGCGAGCCAAGGTCAGAAGTTAAACAACAAACACATCGAGTTAATCGTTAAACAAATGTTTGGTCGAGTTCGAGTGACTGATCCGGGCGATACGGATTTATTACCAGGTGAAATAACTGAAAAAAATCATTTCCTTAATGAAAACGATTTAGCCAAAGCCAGCGGAAAGCGTGAGGCAACAGCTGAACAGATTTTCTTGGGTATTACTAAAGTTTCTTTATCCACTGAATCTTGGTTGTCCTCAGCTTCTTTCCAAGAAACCGCTCGGGTTCTTATTAACGCCTCGGTTACTGGCAAGATTGATCGTTTATCAGGTCTGAAAGAAAACGTTATTATCGGTCGTTTAATTCCGGCTGGTACTGGTTTTGGTCATCACGAATGCGCCGAAGACGATGCTGGTGAAGTGGAAGTTAGCCAGACTGAGGAAGATTTGGAAAAGACTGGTTAGGAGTGGTGGAGTGGTGGAGTGGTGGAGTGGTGGAGTGGTGGAGTGGTGGAGTGGTGGAGTGGTGGAGTGGTGGAGTGGTGGAGTGGTGGAGTGGTGGAGTGGTGGAGTGGTGGAGTGGTGGAGTGGTGGA
>JAZDEQ010000029.1:0-5314 GCA_043808565.1 Candidatus Uhrbacteria bacterium
AATTTTTTTTGGCATAGTGAGGACGAAAATGAAGTATAATTAAGAATACGTTCACGGTATCCCAATAGTATACGTCATTTTCGTCTCCATTAAGAGACAATAACTGGTTGGGGATCAACTGAATCGCCTACCAGTGCCTAACTTATGAAAAAACCAGAGGTTAATCCAAAGAAAAAAATTTGGTTTATTACCTTATCTTCAGTTACTATTGTTTTGGTTTTAGTTGGTTGGTTTTTTTCTTTTCGGGATAGTTGGCGAGCGGCCAACTTATCATTTAGTTTTTCTAAGCTAACCGAAGTTAAACAAGGTGTGGGTGAAATAACTTCTGAGTTTAAAGAAAAAACTCAAGAAGATGCTGCCGTTCTTGAACCAGTGATCGATCAAGCCACTGAAGCTTTGCGCGAAAAACAAAAACAAGAAGCCGCGGCTAAGGAAGTGATCGCCGAAGTCATGAAAGAAAATTTAGAGACAGGGATCGAAGTTCCGGTTGTGAATAATGAAGTTCAACCAAACCAATAAAATTTTAATCTGTCATCATTAGATTGCTTCGTCGCTCGGTGGCCTCGTTCCTCGCAATGACGGAGTTGCAAAGTATGAAAAAAATGAAAAAAACCATTAAACATCAGCCAACGGTTTCTACCGAAGTCGAAGTTTTAAGTGATGCGGCTTTGGCTGGTCGTTTGGAATCTCGAGAAATCAGTCTGGAAATGAGTGAAGCTTATTTGGATTATGCCATGAGCGTTATTGTTTCTCGAGCTTTGCCTGACGTTCGCGATGGTTTAAAACCAGTTCATCGTCGCATTCTTTATTCTATGTGGCAGGTGGGTTTACGAGCTAATTCGCGTTTTAAAAAATGCGCCACCGTGGTCGGTGAAGTGCTTGGTAAATATCACCCACACGGTGACTTAGCGGTTTATGATTCTTTGGTCCACATGGCCCAGGATTTTAAATTGCGTTACCCTTTGATTAATGGTCAGGGTAACTTTGGTTCGCTCGATGGCGACTCAGCCGCGGCCTATCGTTATACCGAGTCAAAACTTAAAAGCATTGCCGAAGAAATGTTGACTGATATTGAAAAAGATACCGTTGATTTTCGACCTAACTTTGACGGCACCCATGAGGAGCCAGTGGTTTTGCCAGCTAAAATTCCTAATCTTCTTTTGAATGGTACTTTAGGCATCGCAGTTGGTATGGCCACCAATATTCCACCACATAATCTTACTGAGGTTTGTGAGGCCACTCTTTGTTTAATCGAAAATCCCGAGGCCGGTGTTGATGATTTGTTGGAATTTGTTAAAGGTCCAGATTTTCCCACCGGCGGTATCATTTACGATTGGAATGAAATCAAACAAGCTTATGCCACAGGTCGCGGTCGAATTTTAACTCGAGCTAAAACCGAAATTTCCGAAGACAAAAAAGGCGCCTTTCGCATTATTGTTCATGAAATTCCTTTTCAGGTTAACAAGGCAACTTTGCTAGAAAAAATTGCCGATCTGGTGCGCGACAAAAAAATTGAAGGTATTCGTGATTTATGGGACGAGTCTACCAAAGATGGGGTGCGAATTATTATTGAATTAAAAAAAGATGCTTTTCCTAAAAAAGTTTTAAATCGTTTGTTTCAGCTTACTCAGCTACAAGAAACTTTTCACGTTAACATGCTGGCTTTGATTGATGGTATTCAGCCGCGGGTTTTAAATTTAAAAACTATTATTGAAGAGTTTTTAAAGCATCGTTTAGTGGTTATTCGCCGAAGAACCCAATTTGAACTTGGCCGAGCTAAAGATCGAGCGCATATTTTAGAGGGCTTGCGCATTGCTTTATTGCAAATCGATAAAGTCATCGAAACTATCAAAAAATCTAAAGATAAGGAAGAAGCTCGCGGCAACTTGATGAAAAAATTCAAGTTGTCAGAAATTCAGGCTGTGGCTATTTTGGAAATGCGCTTGCAACAGTTGGCTAATTTGGAACGTTTACGGATCGAACAAGAATGGGAAGAAAAACAAAAATTAATTGCCGAGCTGGAAGCTATTCTTAAGTCTGAAAAGAAATTAAAAGCTTTAGTCAAAACTGAAATCGAAGAAATCAAGGAAAAATACGGCGATGAACGTAAAACCGAAGTGATTAAGCAGGGCATTAAGAATTTTTCCATGGAGGATTTGATCCCCGATGTGCCGGCCGTTGTCATGATTACTAATAACGGTTACATTAAACGTTTATCACCCGATACTTTTAAAACTCAAACTCGTGGCGGTAAAGGTGTTATGGGTTTGACCACAAAAGAAGAGGATGAAGTCGAACAAATGTTTTCGACCACGACTCATCGCGACATTTTGTTTTTTACTAATCGCGGTCGAGTTTTCAAAATTAAAACTTACGATATTCCTGAAGCCTCACGAACTACCAAAGGACAAGCCTTGGTTAACTTCCTTAATTTGGCGCCCGGTGAATCAGTTACTGGAAATTTATCTTTCACTGGTTCTGATTCTTTCAAATATCTTTTCTTTGTTACCGGTAAAGGCACAGTGAAAAAAACTGCGATTGAAGAATTTGAAACCATTCGTCAAAACGGTTTGATTGCCATTAAATTAAACGATGGCGATAATCTTGAATGGGTTAAACCAACTTCTGGTAAAGATGAAATTTCTTTGGTCACGGCCGGCGGCCAGTCCATTCGTTTTAGTGAAAATGTGGTTCGGGCCATGGGTCGTTCGGCTGCCGGTGTGCGCGGCATTCGACTTAAAGGATCGGATGCGGTGGTTGGTATGGATGTTATCACTCCAGAAATGGCCAAACGTAAAGATCAGCCCCAGCTTATGGTGATTATGGAAAACGGATTGGGTAAGCGCACACCGATTGATGAATATAAAGTTCAGGGTCGCGGCGGCTCTGGTATTCGTACGGCTCACGTTTCAGCCAAAACCGGCAAAATCATTAGTGCTAGTGTAGTCGACGATAAAGACGAACGCGACCTAATGGTTATCTCCTCTGGCGGCCAGGTTATTAGAATGAGTATTAAATCAGTTTCTGTTCTTGGTCGCGACACACAAGGTGTTCGAGTAATGCGGTTTAAGGAAGAGAAAGATAAGGTGGCCTCAGTGACAGTAATTTAACCCTACTTGATTTTTTAAGAGACGGCCGCTTGGCCGTCTTTTTTGTAAAAAGAAAACACCGCGAACGCTTGTCGTTCAGCAGCGGCTTATCCAACACGGTGGACAGTCCAACCGGTATAAGGAACCGGCTATCTGCTGCGACCTGATGCGTGCGACGCATCTGCTCGCGGTGTCTGCGGAAGTCGGGAGAGCCGACTTTAGAGGCGCAAGAGGAAAAAACCAGGGCTGAAACCGTGATCCGACCAACGATCGCCTATTGGGGGTGTGAGGAGACCCCGCTGGCTGTTTGCTGAGGTTTTGTTGATATCGAATGACGACTGTCAGACTGTTTCACGGAAACAGCCCTGGTGTTAAGTGGCCCGTACAGGAATCGAACCTGCAACCTTCCGCGAGGATGAGTCGCGGACGCTCTGCCAGTTGAGCTAACGGGCCAAAGCTCCTAGGAGTCTCATTCGGTCAACCATACCGTCTGCCTTGTGTGGAGATCTGAGCGCCTAGAAGGTGCTCGAAGACAAGACGGCAACAGCAGATAAAACCGGAAGAGTTCCCGGGAGCTAGATTTTGGGGCTGCTGGATTTGAACCAGCGACCTCCTGCTTGCACGCAGGCGCGCTACCTGGCTGCGCTAAGCCCCATTGTAAGGAAGTACCCAGGAACCTACTAAAGGGACGGGAAATCTTTTTAGCACGCGACTTGTCCCTAACATAAGTTCCTGGGATACCAAGAGCAGTGGACTGGATTTGAACCAGTGATGAACGGGGAACCGGCAGATACTTTTCGTTCTGACCAACCTGCCAATATCCGTTCATACAGAGCGTTCTGTTGCCTTTGACCACTCGGCCACCACTGCTAACTGGGACACTTTACCAAAATATCTTTTTTTGTCAATACTGGGCGTCAACTTTAGGTTTTTCGATCCCCCTCGCCCCGTCGAAGCAGGGAATCCGGCCCTTCCAGCCTTTCAAGCATTTCCAGCCTTTCCGGCCTCCTCGTCCCGCCGTAGCTCGTCAAAAGCGGCTTGTCCTTCCGAAGCCCGGCGAAGGAGGAAGGCGGATCAAGTCCGCCCAAGATAAACCCAAGAAAGTTGACGAAAATGCGTAATTTTAGTACAATAAAGACCGATGGATTGAATCCATTTTGGAATTTGGAATTTTATAATTTCCCGCCTTCGCTAAAGCTACGGCGGGTCCCCCGAAGCCCAGCGAAGGGGGAGTAATTTAAAAAAATATGGGTCTCCCCGGTCATCGCCGAACTAGTTCGGACAAGCGCCGTCGCTCGGCACACTTTGCTCTTACTAAAGCCTCTATTAACACCTGCCCTTGCGGCGCCGCGGTTTTGCCGCATCGCGCTTGTAAAGTTTGTGGTTCATACAAAGGCAAAAAAGTTGTCGAAAATGTCCGTGCCGCCAAGCGTTTAGTTAAAAAAACCACTAAGAAATAAATTAAAGACCGCCTTTTAATTAAGAGAGCGGTCTTTTAATTAATGTCAAATTATTCAATGTCAAATGACAAATGATGGAGGTTTAAATTTTTAAGATACGTACTCTTTATTCATTTGACATTTGTCATTTCAAAATTTGACATTCCCAAATATGTCCAACCGCCACCTTGCCCGCACTCTAGTTATGCAATCCCTTTACCAATGGGATTTTAATAATCAGCCGGGTGATAAAATCGAAGAAATTATTTCTTACGATCGTGGGGAATTTGCCCCGAATTTTGATGATGGCGGCTATGTTAAAGAAACAGTTGATGGCATAATTAAACGTTTATCTGAACTCGATGTGATTATTGTTCAATTTGCTCCAGAGTGGCCGATTTCCGCCATGACTTGTGTTGATCGCAACATTTTGCGGCTTGGGGTTTTTGAATTAAAATATTCCGAAAAAGTGCCATCAAAAGTGGCGATTAATGAAGCTATTGAATTAGCCAAAAGTTTTGGCGGCGAGGCTTCGGGCAAATTTGTTAATGGCGTACTTGGTGCTGTTTACAAAGATGTGGTTGATAAAGGTGAGTTAAAAGAAATTGATATTAATCCACCGAAGAAAGAGGAAGGAAAAATTAATAACTAAAAGGGTATACTAATCCACAAATTTTGCTACCAATCTACTAATTAACGAATCTCTACGAATTATTTAAAAAATAAAATTAGTAGCCAATTCGTAGATTTGTAGTTTAGTAGCCAGATTAGTAGATTAGTAACACC
>JAZDEQ010000030.1:0-14581 GCA_043808565.1 Candidatus Uhrbacteria bacterium
GGTGTTACTAATCTACTAATCTGGCTACTAAACTACAAATCTACGAATTGGCTACTAATTTTATTTTTTAAATAATTCGTAGAGATTCGTTAATTAGTAGATTGGTAGCAAAATTTGTGGATTAGTATACCCTTTTAGTTAATAACTTAATTACTTCACATTTCGTCGATTGTTTCAATGCCCATTATCCCCAAACCGTTTTTTATGACCTGACCAACCGCCTGAATCAAGGCTAAACGAGTAGCCATTAGCTCTAAATTTTCCGTCTGAATAACTGGTGCTTCATGATAAAAACCGGCAAATGATTTAGCTAATTCAAATAAATATTCAGCCAAGCGATCTAATTTAAAATCTTGGGCTGTTTGTAAAACAACTTCTGGATATTTAGCTAGTTGCGAAAAAAGCTGTTGTTCAATTGGCAAAACAAGTTTTTCGGCTTTTATTTCCGGTTTAACTTTTTTGACTTTTTTAATAATAGATTGAATTCTGGCAAAAGTGTAAAGCAGATACGGACCAGTGTAGCCATCAAAAGACAAAGCTTCGTCCATGTCAAAAACTATTTTTTTGTTGGGATCCTGGCGTAGGATACCAAAACGCAAGGCGGCAAAAGCCACGACCCGAACCGTTTTTTCAATTTTTTTCTCTGACCACTCAGGATGACGTTTTTTGGTTTCTGTCTCCATGGTTTTAAACAAAGTATCGCGCAAGGTTTCATAACGAATAATATTGCCCTTCCGCGAAGACATGGCGCCTTCTTTTAAGGTAACAAAACCATAGGCTAGATGAAAAAGTTCTTCTTTAAAACCAACCCGGTGGAGAGTGGCAAATAATTGTTGTAAAACCAAAGACTGACGATCATCGATGACATGAATTGACCGAGTGGGATGAAATTGTTTGTCTTTTAAATAAGCCAGGGCCAAATCTTTGGTAGAATACAAAGCCGAACCATCAGATTTTAAAATCAAATAAACCCCTAGTTTTTCTTTTTCTAAATCAACAATCACGGCTCCTTGACTTTCTTTAGCTACGCCTTTTTTCAAAAGTTGTTTAACGATTTTTTTACCTTCTTTTTCTACTTCAGATTCAAAATACCAAATATCCAATGGTAAGTTTAATTCTTTAAAAACATCTTTTAATAATTTCAAAGAAGATTTTCTGGTTTTTCGCCACAAACCAACCCAAGGACTTTTTCCGGCTTCTAATTCTCGTTGTACCGTTGCTACATCTTCTTTAATTTCCGGATGTTCGTCGATATATTGACTAGCTTCGGTGTAAACCTCACCTAAAAACTTAGCCCAGTCTTCTGGTTCAGTATTGTTGTAAAAAGTTTTGTAAGCCCACAAAAATTTCGCCACATGAGCGCCGACATCACCAATGTAGCAGGCTGGCAAAACTTCATAACCAACGGCTCGTAATAAATTAACCAAAGCATGACCAATAAAACAGGTTCTCAAATGGCCAATATGAACTTCCTTATGCGTATTTAAACTAGCGTATTCCACTATCACCCGACGCTGGTGACCAATATCTGACCGACCGTAATTTTTCCCCTGGTTATTGATTTCTTCCAAAACTGCCTGACCAAAAAGTTCTGATTTGAGAAAAAAATTAACATATGGTCCTTTGGCCTCGGCTTTTTTAAGCCAACCTTTAGGCTCAATTTTAGCGGCCAGCTCAAAAGCAATTTCGGCTGGATTTTTCTTTAAACCTTTGGCCAAAGTAAAACATGGGTAAGCAAAATCACCCATGGTTGAATCAGGTGGCGTTTCGAGTTCAGCCGCAGTAGGTGAATAACCTTTACCTAAGGCGACTTTTAACTCTTTGATAATTTTTTGTTTGGCTTCTAAGTATGCGGACATAAATCTGTAAAGTTACAAATGACGAAGGTAAAGTTATGGAGTGATGGAGTCGTGAAGTGGTGGAGTGTTGGATTTTATTTATTCTTTAAAATGTAAAGAAATAAATATCTTCAATAACTCCACGACTCCATCACTCCAAGACTCCACGACTTTAACCCAACCGTCTTTTAAAACACCTTAACAAACCCTCGTTTGCCTTTTTGAATTAAAACGCCGTCAGAAGTCGATTCAACCATTGTCTCGTAAGAACTTACCACTTCCCCGTTCATTTTCACACCACCACCATCAACCAACCGTCGGGCCTCGCCTTTGGATGGTGCAAAACCGGTTTCCACCAAAACATCTAATATCGACATTGGACTATTCGAAAGTTTATGCTCGACTATTTCATCGGGGATCTCTTTGTCACGAAACATTTTGTCAAAATTTTCTTGAGCTTGTTGGGCAGCGGTTTCGGAATGATACATTTTGACAATTTCAAAAGCTAAGTCAGCCTTGATATCACGTGGATTTGAACCAGAGTGCAAATTTTCTTCATAACTCTTTACTTTATCCGTTGAAACTCTGGTAACAAAAGTGAAGTATTTAATAATCAAATCGTCAGAAATCGACATTACTTTTCCAAACATATCATCGGGTTCAGCAGTTAAATTAATTGTATTTCCCCAACTCGAACTCATCTTTCTTCCGTCTGTTCCTTCGATTAGTGGATTCATTATTATATTTTGCGGTCTTTGTTTGTAGTACTCTTGAAGATTTCGACCGGCCAATAAATTAAATCTTTGGTCTGTTCCGCCAACCTCAACATCGGCTTTAATCTCTACCGAGTCATAACCTTGCATTAATGGATACAACAATTCTCTCAAAGAAACTCGAGTACCGGCATCTAAACGACGGCGAATATTTTCTCGACTGATAAATTCCGCTAAAGAAAACTGATCGGCTTGAACACCAATTTCGCCATAACTAAGTTTTCCGAGCCACTCACTATTACGATGAACCTCGCACTTTTCTATATCAATAATTTTTCCGGCTTGGGTCACATAATTTTTCAAATTTTCTTCAACTTTTTCCTTTTCAAGCATTGGGCGTTCGCTTTCCTTATCTGAAGTATCGCCAATCACGCCGGTAAAATCACCAACAATTAAAACAATCTGATGGCCCAATTCTTGAAAATCTCGTAATTTCAAAAGCGGAACCGAACGACCAATATGCAAATTGGGGCTAGTTGGATCAATTCCGAGTTTAATTCGCAAAACCTCGCCTGAAAGCATTCTCTCGCGAAGTTTTTCTTTAACAATGACTTCTTCTACGCCGCGAGACAAAACTTCATCTACGGCTTTTGGATCAGTATTGACGCTCATAAATTTTCCAATTGTTGTTTAAGGCCAACGAATTTTTTGTTGGCTTCGTCTTGTTTTTGTTTCAAGCCTTCGATGACTTTGGCCGGAGCTTTAGCCACGAATTCTTGATTGGTTAATTGTTTTTCCAAAGTCACCAAATATTTTTCGACGTTTTCTAGCTCTTTGGTCAGGCGATCTTTTTCTTTTTCTTTATCAACCAAACCGGCTAATGATAAATAAATCGAAGTTTGGCCAACCACGCAAGAAATAGAATCATCTGGTTTTGTTTCAACAAAAGAAATTTCGGAAACACGAGCTAAAGTTTTTATAATTTCCGTTTGTTCGACAAAAAAAGCTTTTTCATTGGTTGTAAGTGATATGGCCACTGGTTTAGCTGGTTCGATTTTATTTTCCGAACGTAAATTACGAATGGCTACCACGATTTCCTGCAAAATTGAAAAATCTTTAATAACTTTTTCGTCAGTTGTCTGTTTTTGGCTTGGCCACGATTCCACAATCAACAAATTTTCCTTTCCCATCTGCCCCCAAATCGTCTCGGTGACAAAAGGCGTGAACGGGTGCCAGAGTTTCAGTAAATTTTCCAAGACAAAAAGCAAAATCGCATCAGTCGAGGCCACAAGCTCTGGCTGTTTTTTCTGAATCTTAGAAATCTCAAGATACCAATCAGCAAAATCAGACCAAGTAAAATCTCGAAGTCCTTCAATGGCTAAAGAAAAATCAAAACTTTCCAATAATTCGCTGGTTTTTTGCGTTACCTCGCTCATCCTTTGCAAAATCCATTTATCCGCCAATGTTCCCCCACCCCAGCCCTCCCCCGTCGCGGCGACGAGAGAGGGAGAATCAGTCGTCGTTAAAACATATCTTGCGATATTCCAAATTTTATTAACAAAATTTCGCGCACTCTCAACTTTTTCTGGATAAAATCGCGCGTCGTTTCCTGGGGTGATACCTGTCAGCAAACTAAGACGCAGAGCATCGGCTCCATACTGTTTAATCACGTCAATCGGATCAATACCGTTTCCCGAAGACTTGGAAAACTTTTTTCCATCTTTATCACGAAGCATGCCGTGAATATAAACATTCTTAAAAGGAATCGTCTCGAGCGCGTATGTACTCATGAGAATCATGCGCATGAGCCAAAGATAAAGAATTTCATAACCCATCTGCATCCAATTGGTTGGGTGATAATCGGCCAAGTCTTTTGTTTTATTTGGCCAACCGAGCGTTGAAAATGTCCAAGAGCCAGAACTAAACCAAGTATCCAAAGTATCAGGATCTTGTTCCCAACCTTCGCCGGCCGGCGCTTCTACGCCAACATATGTTTCCCCCTCGCCCCCGGCCTTCGATTCCTCAGGCCGCTCTGAGCCCGGTTGAAGAGCGGGGAGAGGGGTTAGGGGCGAGGGTCGATACCAAGCTGGAATCCGATGCCCCCACCACAACTGACGAGACAAACACCAGTCGCGCAAATTTTCCACCCGATCCAAAAATAATTTAGTAAATCGTTCTGGAGTAATTGAAACTTTTTTTGTTAACTCACCGCCAAGACCAGTGGTAACCGCTTCGCGCATAAGCTCGCGCAAAGTCTTGCCGCGACTTGGAATGACTTTATTCATGTCTAACCACCATTGAGTCATTGGAATAGCTTCAATTACATCGCCATAACGATCAGAGGTGCCGACGTTTTGTGTGGTCTCTTCTTCCTTGAGAAGCAAACCTTTTTTACTTAACCATTCTACAAATTTAGCTCTCGCAGTTTCACAGTCTAATCCTTCATAATCTTTCCCGGCTGCGGCGGTCATTTTACCATCCGGCCCGATCACTGGAATAAGAGCGATTGTCTCACCTTTGGCTTTTTGTTTTTCGTACATGGCAAAATCAATCGGACTATGCGCTGGAGTTACGCCTAAAGCTCCGGTACCAAAATCTGGATCAGCATTTTCATCGGCAATAATTTTAATTTTCAGTGGACTGGCAGCACCAACATCAACGGTAAATTCTTGACCAATATATTTCTGATAACGCACATCGGCTGGATGAACCGCGACGGCTGAATCACCTAATTTGGTTTCCGGACGAGTGCTGGCAATAGTGATTGGAAAATCCTGACTATATTTAAAAGTATAAAATTTTACGGTCCGCTCGATTGTCACAGTCTCGTCATCTGAACAAGTGGACTGTCCTTTAACCGACCAATTAACCACGCGAAAACCGCGATAAATTAAACCGTCTTCATACATTTTTGTAAACAAAGTTCTAACCGCCAGATTACGATCTTCGTCAAAAGTATAAGCCAAACGCGACCAGTCACAACTTGTACCAACTTTTCGAATCTGATTAAGAATTGTTGATTTTGATTGCTCGGCAAATTCTCGAATTTTCTCAAGCAACCCTTCTCTGCCCAATTGTGTTCGTGGATCAGAAATTCCTTGCTGCATTAAAATCTTCTCCACTTTTGCTTGAGTGGCTATTGCCGCATGATCCGTGCCAGGAACCAGCAAGGCTTTTTTTCCACACAAACGTTGGTAACGTAGCATGGCGTCCATAAGGGAATTTTCAAAAGCATGCCCTAAATGCAAAACCCCGGTCACGTTTGGTGGCGGCATCATTATAGAAAATACATCTTCCCTCTCGCCTGGCAAATTGTCCGGATTAAAAAATCCGCTCTTTTCCCAAGCCGTGTAAATTTTATCTTCGTGTTCGCCCGGCTCGTAAGCCTTGGACATCTCTGGTTTCTCTAACATAATAGAGAAAGTATACGAAATTTATTGGTTTTTTGGAAGAGGTTGGATATTCAACTGTCAGAACTGGGATTTATAGGATTTAAGGATTTTTGGGATTATTGGAGCGGAAAGGCCTTTATTTAGACTTTTTTACAAAAAAATCCTGTTAATCCATAAAATCCCATAAATCCCAGTTCTGACTATTGACCAATTCCAACCAAACCGCTAAGATATCCCCTTCTTACCCTTCCATGCTGGGGGAAAAAGCGAGAAAATAAAATGTCTTAGAGGCTAACCCTACCAACATGGTTTCCGATACTCCCCAACAAATTTTCCAAACGATTAAAAGAAGCGCCGCCCCGCTTCTAGTTTTGCCGCACGGCGCTGGTGTAGATGGCTATGCCAGCGCCCTTGGTTTAGCCAAAATTATTGATGACTTGGGAAAAAAAGCTGAAATTGTAACGGCCGATAAAACTACGCCGATTAATCTTGGTTTTTTGCCTAATGTTGATCGAGTTAAACCAACGATCGAAAATCAACGCCAGCTCACAGTTGAAATTGATACGCGAAAAATTGGTTTTAAAAATCTTAGCCACGAGGAAAAAGATGGCCGACTTTTAATTTCTCTCGTTCCCCACCAAGGCTCGTGGACTGATAAAGACGTCCAAATTTCTCATTCAGCTTATCGTCACGATTTGATTATTTGTCTTGGTGCGCCTGATCTTGATTCTTACGGTCATCTTTATTTAGAAAATAAAGATTTCTTTTTTCGTCAACCAATTATTAACATTGATCACTCGCCAAGCAATGAACATTACGGTCGAATCAATCATGTGGATATTACGGCCTCAGCTATTGGTGAAACTTGTTTTGAGCTTATTCGGGCTATTAATCCGTCGCTGATTGACGAGGAAATCGCCACCGCTTTCTTAACTGGCATGATTGCTAAAACCCGAAGTTTCCGTACCCCGCATATCACGCCAAAAACTTTAGAAATCGCTGGTCACCTGGTTTCTTTAGGCGCTCGTCGTCAAGAAATTGTTCGTGGTCTTTTTCAAACTCGTTCGGTGGCTACTCTACGCTTGTGGGGCCGAGCTCTGGCCCGCCTTAAATCTAATCAAGCGGCCAAAGTTGTTTGGACGTTATTATCACAACAAGATTTTCTTCATGCCGGCGCCCAAGAAGCCGATTTACCCGATGTTATTGATGAATTAATTTCCAGCTCGCCCGATGCCAGAGTTATTGTTCTACTTTATGAAAATCAGCAACATCATATTTGTGGCATTATTCGTACTGAAGCACCTCACGACGCTCGAAACCTGGTTTTAAATTTTTCACCAACTGGCACCAGACAAGAGGCTCACGTTTGTTTGGAAAAGACGACTATTGTTGAAGCCGAGCAACAATTAATTGAAACGATTTTAAAAAAATAATGTAGGGACAATCCTAGGATTGTCCCTACATTATTTTTTTATTTATTTTTTATTCAGCCGGAACAACCGCACCTTCTACTTCGCCACCTTCAACCGTAGTCGCTGATTCAGCTCCTTCTTCGACTGGAGTTGGAACATTGGTGGTTAACTGACCAGCTTGTAATTTAGCCAAGCGATCTTTAACCGACTGATTGTCAGGGTTGGCTTTGGCTACCTCGCTTACTTGCTCAATAGCCTTAGCTAAATCACCTTTAATTTCATACATCGAAGCTAAGAACCAACGAGCGTTAGAATAATTTGGCGCCAAGCCAACAATTCTTTCTAATTCCTTTTGGGCTAGATCATAATTTTGCAAACGAACGTAAAGCATTGATAACTGGAAACCCAAACCAACATTTAATGGACTGTAGTCACGAAGAGCGGCCATTCGAGCAGCTGCCTCGGCTAACTTGCCCTGTCTTTCAAAAACTGCAGCTAAATAATAATGAGCCGGCGCATAATCGCCCTTAAGAGCAACGGCTTGGTTTAAATATTGTTCGGCTGAAGCCAAAGAAGTTTTCTCTGATTCAACAGCTGTGGCGGCTAATTCTTTATTTTCAGAAGCCTTAAGACTTCGAGCCCGATCAGCAATAGTAATGTATAAACGAGCCAAATTGGTAACAAGCGAAGGATTTTGTGGTTCAAGCGACATGGCTTTCAAATAAGAAGAAGCGGCCACGTCTTCGGCACCAGAAACCAAAACCAAAACATCACGATAAACATTACCACGCTGTAACCAGTTAGAAACATTGTTAGGGGCCAAACCAGCGGCTCGATCAGCCGAAGCCATGGCGGCTTTAACCAACTGTTGAACGGCCGCGGCTTCAGTAGCATCAATTTCCGAACCATCGACTGTGGCCGTGCTAATGGCACTACGAGTCCGCAAGAGCAAAGCTTGACTCAAATTGCGATAATAGACATCGGAAAGACTATTTAAAGAGACTGCCTCACCAAGTTTGGCTGTAACCTGCTCGGTAGGAGCTCCGGCTTGGTCGAGTTCTACCGCCTTAGCAAAAGCTACTTCAGAAGCATAACGTTGGCCGGTAACAAATAGAACAGCAATCACGCCAACTGAAACCAAAACAAATGCAAAAGAGAAAATCAAACCAAGTTTTGGCGCTCGCACAAAATCTGTTTCTTTAACCTTCAGAGCTACCTGGCTAGCCAAAAGACCGGTTAAGCCCCAGAACAAGAAAGTTAAAGTTAGGTTGGAAGAATACAAGAGATGGGCTAATACCAAGGTTGACCACGAAGCAAACAAAACATAATTAACTTTCCATTCATCTTGCTCGCGTTCCTTAAGCAATCGACCGAGAGCCCGCAAACCAACCACAATCACCAAAGCCAACCAGAAAATAACTCCAAGAACACCAAAAGTACCTAGGGTGGTTAAAACCTGGGACTTGGCTCGATCAAAATTAGTGTTCCAGAAATAGGATTTGTTAACATCGGCTGACTTGTATTTAGCATAATCATACCCAAAAGTGCCTGGACCAGAACCCAAAACTAAACGTAAAGGATTTTCTGATAATGTCTGTTTAGCTATATCAAAACTTGCACCATAGCTTGGGCTAACAACGACCGGTAACTTTAATTTAAGAGGTGACGGCAAAAACAACAGAAAAACACTGATCAAAAGAATAATTAAAGGCACAATAAATCGATTGGCTTTACCAAATTCATCGTGTTGCAAGAAAACAAAAACCATAAGTAGCAACATACCAAAAATAGCCAAAACCCAAAGAACCCAAAAATCAATAGCTACCAATAAAACAGCCGTAACTAAAGTCAAAAAGACAATCAAACCACGAGTTAAAACTCCTTGCCAGCCAGTTGGCAAAATATCTTGCTTATCTTTTTTACCAACCAACCACATACCCATACCAAAAATCATCATAACTGTAAGAAAAACCACAAAAGAAGTAACTGTACCAACCGTATTGGCTCCGGCCGAATTCAAGAAAGGAACAAACTTTAGGCCAATAACATTTAAAAAAGTTACTAAAGCGCTAAGAGATGTTGAAAGTAACAGAGCAAAGAAAATATTTCTTTGAACCACAGTTTCACTAGCTTTATTCATGAGCACATAAAAAAGCAAAACCGAAACACCTAAAGTCAAAAAGCTAGTATATTCTTGAGAGGCTTGGCCAACCCAGGACTGATAACCGGCCAGAGAAAAAATTGATGAAGCCAAAGCTCCCAATAACAAAAGTGCCGGCAAAAGATTTAACCAACCGGCCCGAAAAGCTAAACGCTTTTCGACCACCATTGAACCAAGCCAGGCCAAAAGAGCAACTACCGAGAGGATAACCAACAAAGTTTGTTTGCTTACCTCAAAGGCCTCCACGGTAAACGGCAGAAAAAAGATTGGCAGGAGGAAAAATAAAACATAAAGCGACCAACGCGTCACAACTTCATACACACCTGAAGTTGCGAGCGAGATCTTCTTTTTCTTCCCCACTGCGGCGGATAATGTTTCCATAATTATTTTTAAAAATTAATTATTTAATTATTTCTATAAATTCGTATATTCGGTACTTTTCGTAATTCGTAACAATCTTATTTTTTCTTAGAAAGATAATCAGCAATCGCTTTTGAAACTTTGGAATCACCCTTTAAATCTTCAATAAACAAAACGTGATCTTTATTAATTTGCATTTCATCTTCTGGTCCGTGCATTTCATTGCCCAATTTTACCAAAGCCGTGCCGTCACTATTAATTGCTGTGGGGTCTGTTGATTGTGGGCTTTGTTTATTTTGAAGATAATAAATATTGGTTAACAAATAAAATCCGTTCTTGCCTTCTTTTAGCTCGCCAAAATAAACCTGACCATTATCCAAAAACACGGCTTGATAAGTTCCGGTCGGCACAGATACTTCTGTTTGTCCGTTTTGAAGTTCGCTTAAAACATCATTACCTGACTTTCGCAAAAAGAAAAACCAACCACCAGCGGCTATAACAACTATTAAAATTAAAATCCCTACTGCTAAACCAACGGGGAATTTCTTTTTGGTTTCGTCTTTTCCAAAAGACGCTCTTGGTGGTTGGTACATTTTTGATTCAATAGCCATAATTTTAGACTCTTGTCATTGCGAGCGCCACGCGAAGCAATCTGCTAACTGCGCTATAAATTTATTAGATTGCTTCGTCGCTCCGAGGCCTCGTTCCTCGCAATGACGAACGTTTTTACGCGGTTAATTTTAACCCTAAACCCTTTAAAAAACAACCTCTTTAATCCACAGCCATAACCTCCCCCTCCCATTCCGGGGAGGGGGCCAGGGGGAGAGGTGAAAAACTCAAATCCCCGCCGGTCGCGAAAGGCGGGGTTTGTAAACTACTGAATTATTCAACAGGAGCGACTGGGGCTTCTGGAGCCGGGGCTTCCACTGGAGCTGGCTCTTCAACTGGAGCTTCTTCGGCCACAAGTTCTTCAACCGGGGCTTCGTCAACTACAGGCTCTTCAACAGGAGCAGATTCCTCAACTGGAGCTTCCGAAACAACAGGAGCTTCGACAGGAGCCGCTTCTTCGGCTACTGGAGCGCTACCGTCCAAAACATAGAGAATAATTTCATCAGTTGAACCATCTGAAACACTGACTTTTCCTTCTTCTACACCCATGGCCATCCAGTTGAATTCAACATCATAAGCCACGGTGCCGTCTAAACAAAGGCGGAAGCCGGTGCTAGATTCTTCTTCGACCCACCAATATCCAGGAATGTTCACATCTGATCGAAGGGTGGCAGTAACAATTGGTTGATATTCGTATTCATTGGCAAAGGCCACGGCCACACATTCGTCACCGGAAACGATACGAGCCCGACCGGCAACGTCAGAGGAACCATAGACATGATCAAGTACTGTCACAGAACCAGTATAAGGTTCGTCAACCACAGCGAGTTCACCCACGGTGGCCGAACCGTTATTGCGAGAAATCAACATATTAATTGCGCCAATTTCAGCATCAGAAGCCGAGAGAGCAATACCAACAGTTGGATCACCGGCATCAGCTTTCATACCATAACCAGGAGTTGTGGAAGAAGTGATGTAATCACCGATGGCGATTGAGCCGTTTTCATTGGTTGTTTTAACCACCACATTACCAGTCAAAGCCACGGCATAGCGACCTTCGCCAGCGGTTCCCATAATATCCCATGGATTTGTTGAAATTACACCAACAATGTCAGCACTTCGTGATCCTTCGCTCTTTTTGACATTTTCAGAATTCAATCTATCAATACTTACCACATCGCCAGGAGTTAACACTTCTTGTGAGGCATAATATTCGGCCAAGTCAGCACCGGTTTGCTGTGTCGAAGCGTCAACGAAACTGATCAGGTGCCACATGCCGGCTTCACCCCCATTATTAACCCAAACTGTGGTGTCATTATCGGCAGTCGTAATATTCTCAGCGTCATCTCCGCAAAGTAGCGGGCCGGCGGTTGCACAATCAAACACTGTTGCGTCGGTGCTCTCAATGATGATTAACTGACCGTCTATACCGCCATCAAAGTCTGTCAAAGTCTGACTGGTTCCATCGGTTGTAAACCACGAACCGGTAGCCACCGAAGGAGTTACATCAACCGCGCCAAACGCTTCATCTGTTCCAAAGTCCACAATTCCTTCAACGGCCAAATTACCAGAAACTGAAACGTTTCCAACTGTTCCGCCGTCTGTAACTGTTAATAATGTATTGGTTCCGTCTGTAAAGGTAAGAGCACCAGTGTTGGCCATTTCAATAACTGGGGAGGTGCTAGCAAAAGCTAGGTCAGCATCCCATTCAGCAGTAGCGCCAACGTAGATGGCTTTGTTGGTTGAAGCAGCATCAGCTACGCTAGCCAAATCAAGCAGGACGCCATAAGCAATATCACCAGCAGCTGTGCCTTGTGAAGTTAGAGAACCGTTAAGTAGGGCATTGGTTCGGTTGGTGCCGTTGGCAGCTGTTAAACCAATTGCCAAACCATCAAGACCAGCAGCATCGGTAGTGGTTCCGGTTATACTTACCATGTCACTGGTTATACCGTCTGTTCCGGCGTCACTATCAACAATGCTAAATGTTTGTCCGTCGACTAAGCTAACGGCTGAATCCCAACCAGAACCGATACTAATAGCAGAAGCAGTTATGGTTCCGGCTGTTTCTGTCTGAGTCAAGTTACCAAGATTCAAACCATTTAAGGCCAAAGAGCCACCACCATTATTCATAGTGGCTGTGAAAGCATCAATATCAATAACATTGAAAACCTCGGCGGCTGCAGCCGTGTTAGAAACAGAAGGAGTAACGTCTATAACATTTCCTGAAGCATTGGAAACAGTAAGAGTTGCCTGTAATGCATCAACGCCGTCAGTCACCGAAGCTTGTCCGGCATTAGTAATGGTCAACATGTCGGTTGTCGGAGCGGCACCCGCAGCAACACTCAAATCAGAACCAGCGTCTAGTGTCCATTCTGTATCACCGCCCTGATTTAAAGCAAATTTAGTATCACCGGAATTATTGTCTGTTACTTTAATGAAATCGGCGAGAGCTTCTCCGTCATCTTTATAACCAAGATCTAACAAATAATTTTGAGCAGTAACGGTTGAATCATTATTAGTAACCTTGACAAGCGACTGCGCAGAATCACCAATAGCTGTATTGTGCCAAACCACATCTTCAGTAACCAAGCCATAATCCCAAGCGTTACCTGCTTGATAGATGGCGTATTCATTTCCGGGCGCAGCTGTTCCGGCAAGTTCCTGAATATATATACCGTAAAGATCATCGCTGTCATTAGAAGTCATGGTGCCGAGAACGTTGATAACTGACTGAATGACTGGACCGCCGTTATCATCGGTTACTTCATAATCAATATACATTGCTTCATTTCCTGCCGTGGTTGAATCAACCGTAAGTTTTATTACACCGTCGGCCGAAGCAGAATCGGTGGTAGCGGCATCGATTGTCAGGGCATTGTCCCAGCCTGTGCCAATATAAAGGGCTACTTCATCACCTTCAGCGTCAGCACTAGCCAAGTTGGCAATGTTTAAACCATAAACCTTATCAGTGCCAGCTGAATGATTGGCGCTGGTTACTCCAATGTTTAAAGCGCTATACACGTCAGCGCCATCGCCGACTCCAGCAGTGAAAGTAAGACCCATACCGTTTTCTGTGGCCGCGGCTGTGGCGGTTCGGGTTAAGTTGAGAGCATTGCCAGCGGCGCCTGTCATGGTGGTGGCCGCGTCAATGGTCATAGCATCGGCAAATTGGGCAAAATCAAGAGAATCGGTAGTTAAGTCAGCAGCATCAACATTGGTCAGTGAGTTGCCGACTCCGTTAGCATCAAAGGCCACGCCAGTGATGATACCGGTCGTACCAATGGCCCAATCAGAGGAAGTAATGGCCGTGGTATCGCCAACGTCACCAAGAGTTAGGCCGCCAGTGGTTGTAATCACACCCGTACCAGCGAAGTCAAGAGAGTTAATGTCAAGAACTGTCCCTTCAACTGTAAGGGCGCCAGCATCAGCACCATCGTTGATGGTGACTGAACCAGTGCCGCCGTTAACCACGAATTCGCCACCGCCTGAACTAATAGCATTGTCCCAAGAACCAGCAAGGTTTATACCAGTTACGGTTCCAGCCGAAGTTGTGTCGCCGGTCAGAACAATACCATTTAAGAACGAACCAGCGTCATCGCCACCCAAACCGTTTACTTCAATATTTATAGCATTCATTGTTTCACCAGCAGAAAGTTCTGTGCCAACATCAGCATCGATATAGAAACCATCGGCTGAAGCTGAATTATCATCAAAATTCAAGACCATTACATCGGCTGTGTGATCTGTATTAGAGCCAGCATCAATATAAATACGGCTGGTTGCTCCGGTCGGAGATAAGTTGATATCACTCGCGGCGGTCAAAATAATGTCATCTTCGGCGCGTAATTCTACATCGTTTCCATTAGCCGCAGCTCCTGGAAGATCGGCGGTGCGCCCAGCTGAAATATCAACGTTATATGTGCCGGCATTAGCCGCATCAGAAGCCGCGAGGCTTAAAGCACCGGCTGAAGTAGTGAAGTTGGAAGCGGCACCGCCGTCGATAGTCACACCACCAACCCCGCCGTTAATATCGACGAGAATGGCTGTGGCATCAACTTCAGTGGCTGCGGCATTGCCGAGCAAAACTGATTGAGCA
>JAZDEQ010000031.1:0-14492 GCA_043808565.1 Candidatus Uhrbacteria bacterium
GTGAAAGGAACTCTCACCCAGCTCTCCGACCTCAAAAGGCCAGAAAACTGGGGGTTCTCTTACATACGCCGCTCTTAGCGGTCGCACGGAAGGACCGTACTTTATACCATATTTTTGGCAAAAAGTCAACCCGCCTTCGCTCAAGACGAGCTTCGGCGAGGCTTGGTCCCCACAAATTATTTGGCTAATTGTAAACAAAAAACAGCGGTTTTAAGGCTGGTTTTTATATATCCTCTTCCCTAACCCCTCCCCTTCGTTCTGGTCAAGGGGAGGGGGAAGTTGGCGGTTATTGGATTGTTTACAAAAAAAATAAAGTCAAAATGTGTTTATTAAATTTTACCACATTTTGACATTTCCCCTCCCCTTGATTTTTGACGTAGGGGAGGGGTTAGGGGAGAGGAAGTACTTTTATCATCTCCACAACTCTCTGCCTTTGACTATTCGCATTAACCAAAGTTGCCCCAATGGCTTTTTTATTTTTGAAAAAAATTTGAACCACCGAGCCCTCGGCCGCGCTACCTTCGACAATTATTTCATCGGCCCAACCGCGATCAGTGTCGCCTAAAAAAATTACATCTAAATCTAATAGCTTCATTGAGGAAGTGGTGACTTGGTCAAAAACATTTTTTTGACCAACAATATTTTGGGCGGCAATTCGCCCTTGGGCTTGGGCGGCGGTCCAGGTGCCCATAATTCTGTTTCGACCAGAGGTGGCGTCAAAAACTTCGGCCACATCGCCGATGGCATAAACGTTTGGTAAATTGGTTTCGGTTTTTTCATTAACCACAATTCCTTTGCCCAACTGTAATCCCGAATCAGCCAACCAAGAAATATCTGGCTCAAGGCCAATGCCCACACCAAGAATTTGGCTGGCAAATTCGCCGCGATCAGTGACAAATGAAGTTAATTCTTTTTCACCACCCAATTCTTTGAATTGGGCTTGGGGCACAACTTTGATGCCTTGTTTTTCTAAACGTTGATTGATCAATTGTCCGCTTTCTTTGTCTAAAACCCGTGACCAAAAATACGGGCCACGAAAAGCTACTGTGGTTTTTAAATTAAAATGTTTAAAAATATTTATAAACTCGCAAGCAATCAGGCCGCCGCCGTAAACGCCAACTTCGGCAGTTGGTCCGTGTTCAGACAAAAGTTGCGATAAGTGATCGGCATCCTCAAGCGTCCAAAGATAAGCCACGCCACGACGATAGTCAGGAACATCGCGGGTGTAACGACCGCTGGCAATCACCAACTTATCAAATGGTAATTCTCGACCATCAGAAGTAGCCACAAAAGAATTTTTAAAATCAATATTTTCGGCTCGAGCTTCGGTTCGCCAAATTTTTTGTTCAGCGTACCAATTATCAGTTTTCAAAAAAATCTTTTCTCGCGGCACCAAACCTTTAATTAAATGCGGCAAAAGCACCCGCGAATAAAGCGGGGTTTGTTCTTCGGTAACCAAAGTTATTTCTGCGGTCGGAGCTAGCTTGCGCAATTCCTCGGCGCAAGTTGTGCCAGCAATACCGCCGCCAATGATAATTATTTTCATAATAAACGTAGAAATCGTAGAATCGCTTCTCTCGTAGAAGGCGTAGATATAGGCTGGATTCTACCTGGCGCTTTCTATAAGTCTACGCTTTCTACGTTCTACGTTTTCTACTAAACTTACTTGGGGAAAATTTGTTCTCCATTTTCATCAAAAACAAAAACCGCCAGTGTGGGACACGATTCAGCGCCAAGCAAAATATTTTGTTTTTCTTCTTCGGTCACTTCAATTTCCCGTTCGTAGGTTGGGCCGCCTGGAGCTTGGCCGTGATCGAGAACGTCGGCTTTATTTTCGTTATTCAACTGAAACGTCTCGGGTGCTACGGTAACGCAAGCCGCCGCGCCAATGCAAAGATCTGGGTCGACTTTGATTTTTATTTTCATACTACCACCTGTCATTCCGAATGTCTCGCCATTCGATCCGACTCATGGCCGTGAGCCCTGTCGAACCGGGAGGAATCTCGCCACGTGATATTAATTTAAGGTCACGCGGCGAGATCCCTCTCTGGCTCGGGATGACAGAATTAATTAATTTTTAATAAATAATTTTAAAAACCAATATTCGTATATTCGTTACTTTTCGTAATTCGTAACAAAATTATTCACCGCTTCTCGCAACGCTTTATCGCACAAAACCGAACAATGAATTTTTCGGAGCGGCAGGCCGCCAAGGCGTTCGACAATCATGGTTGGGGTTATTTTTACCGCTTCGTCAATTGTTAGGCCGCCATTTTCCAAACACATCACCGAACAAATCGAAGCCGCAGCAATAGCACTGGCACAACCAAAAGTTTTCCAAAGATAACCAACAATTTTTTTACTTTGTGGATCAATTTTTAACCAAACTTTCATTTCATCACCGCAAGCTGGCGAACCATAAACTCCGTAGCCATTAAAATCCGCTGGCGGATTTTCTTCTTTTAAAAAATTTCGCGGATTAAAAAAATGATCTTTTACAATATCGCTGTAAAACCAGGTTTCGGTGTTGCAGGGGTTGTTGACGTCGCCCATATTTTTGCGGGGGGGTGGAGGGGTTAAGGGAGGTTAAGAGGGGTTGGGGGAGTTAAAAAGGGGGGGGTTATTGGGTTGGTGGAAATTAATCGTAGTTTCTCAACCAACGGTGGTAAAACTTCTAGTACATAATCAATATCGGCTTCGGTGGTGGTGTGGCCTAAAGTAAAACGAATTGTGCCATGGGCTTCTTCGGCCGAACGGCCAGTGGCCAAAACAACATGACTCGGATCAAGCGAAGCGCTGGTGCAGGCCGAACCAGTGGAAACAAAAATTCCTTGGGCATCAAGATACAACATTAGGGCCTCGCCTTCAATATCAAGAAAAGAAATGTTTACATTGTTTGGTAGCCGTTGAGTGGGATGGCCATTGAGTTTGGTTTTAGGAACCGAATCGAAAATACCTTTAATTAATTTTTCTCGAAGCGGCAACAAATGTTCGTTTTCTTTATTTTTTTCTTTTTGGACCAAATCCAGAGCTTCGGCCAAACCAACAATACTGGCGACGTTTTCTGTGCCCGGGCGAAGACTTCGTTCTTGAGCCCCGCCAAACATCAAGGGCTGAAGCCTTAATCCCTTACGAGCATAAAGTGCACCCACGCCTTTGGGACCATAAATTTTTGAACCATTAATCGTCATTAAATCAACGTGGAGTTTTTCCACCGAAAGATCGAGCGCCCCGGCCGCCTGACAGGCATCCGTATGAAAAGCTGGAAATAATTTTGGACCGCGAAATTTTTGTAACCAATTACCGATTTCTGAAATTGGCTGAATTGCCCCAATCTCATTATTAGCCAACATTATAGAAACCAAAATGGTGTCCGGACGAATCGCCGCCTTAACCGAAGCAAATTCAATAATTCCGTCAGAATTTGGTTTTAAATAAGTAACTTCAAAACCTTCTTTTTCTAATTGTCCGGCGGCTTCTAAAACCGCGTGGTGTTCAATGGCGCTAACCACGACGTGTTTACCAACGGCCGCATTGGCACGAGCCAAACCAAGAACGGCTAAATTATCAGATTCGGTGCCGCCAGAAGTAAAAATAATTTCCTCAGAGCGGCAACAAAAAATTTTAGCCACTCGACTGCGGGCCGCCTCAATCGCGTCCTTGGCCTTTTTGCCGGGTGTATGAAAGCTCGAAGGGTTACCAAAATTTTCCTCGAGCCACGGCTTCATAACCGCAAAAACCCGCGGATCGAGCGGGGTGGTGGCGGCGTGGTCAAGATAGATAAAGCGAGACATATTAAAGACGCGCCATGGCGCGCCTCAACATAATATATCGAGTTCTTTCTTTATTCAACTACGTCGTCTTCGTCCAAATATTTTTCTGGTTCTTTTAAAAACTCCTCACGACAGGCGGCTGAACAAAAAGTTAAAACTACTCCGCCTTCGGATTCTTCGGTTTGAATACTGTCAGGGTCGCTTAGCGGGGCTAAACAAACATCGCAAACATCGGTGGTGTCTTCAAGGTATTTATCAAATGATGGCATAATTTATGCTTATATCATACCAGAAAACTGTGGTTAGGTGTCAATACTACTAAATTCAGGCTGAAGAAAATTTTTTAACCGATTAAGAAAAAAATGCCGCCCTGGTCCGGTTTTTAAAAACCTCTCCCTTTTTATTGCATCAAACCGATTGATACCAGCTTCAAAATAAATTAATTTCCATGGGCCGCCCATTCTTCTTGTGGTATAAACCCCGCCGTTTTGGTGTTCGGTTAATCTTCTTTTTAAATTATTGGTATAACCAATATAAAAAGAACCTTTTGGGTTCCTTAAAATGTAAACAAAATAAATCACAGTTTTTAAACTTGGCTCGCGCGTTGGACAAGGATAACGTTAAAGACTTCGGTTTACCAACGGTAGGCGGTTTTGGATTGGCAGAATCAAAATCAGAGGGGAAAGCTGTTGCAAAACTGAAGTCTTTAACGTTATGGAGGCCTGGGTGGGAATCGAACCCGCGCATAAGGGTTTTGCAGACCCTCGCCTTACCACTTGGCTACCAGGCCGTGGTCGCTAAGCGACCCCTATTATATTAAAAAACCTCGACAGTTGTCCACTGAAGACCAAAATTTCTGGCATCAGCAGTTTCTTCCATCCAAATATCAATACGTTTGTTATAGCGTTGATTCATTCGATCTTCAACAATAAATACTTCATCGCCGTATAAATCAGGAAAACGAACCCGGGTGCCAATAGGTAAAAAATTGGCGGCAATTACACCGCGGCGTACTGTGGTTCCAGAAGCGGTTATAAAAGGTGTAGAGTCAGTTTGGCCAACCTCGCTCGAATAAGCCGTAATGGGTATTTTAATAATTCTTTCTGGTTGACCGTCGGCTGCCTCTGGTAATTGGCCGTAGGCACGGCCCTCGTTTTCTTTAGCAGCCAATTCTAAAATTAAAGCTCGGCCCTCTAAAGTAGTTGGCGACAGCCAATTATCAAGCAATCCGGCTTTGGCGGCTTGAGGAACAAAAAGCTGGCCACCTAAAAAGACCATCAAAATCATTAACCCGGTACTAATCCGACGAAAAATGTTTTTTTTGTTTTCCAAAAATTGCCTCATATAAAAAACTCCCCTTAACAGGAAGCCGGATTAGTATAGCATGTTTTCGGCTTTTGGTCAACCCAAACTGGCTAAAAATCGCCAGTTAAAGCCAAAACTGCCATGGACTTTTTTATGGAAAACTTATAAAATTATAAGCACTTATGACCTCCCAATATCTCCATCGCCCGTCGGCTTTAAAACACAAAAGATTTTCTTTTTTAAAAAAAATTGGCCAAAAAATTGGCTTTAAAAATCTTTTCTTAATCAGTTTAATCATCGGGCTTCTGGGAGCCGTTGGCATTCTTGGGGTTTTTGCTTTTTATAGTCGCAATCTGCCTAATCCTAATTCCTTAGCCGAGCGGTCGCTTAGTCAAAGCACAAAAATTTACGACCGAACCGGCGAACACTTACTCTACGAAATTCATGGCGATGAAAATCGAACCTTGGTTAAATTGGCAGCTCATTTTTGCGGTAGCGAAGGTGAGGCCCCTGAATTGGATCCTAACGGCATTCCCTTAATCGCTATTCAGGCCAGCATTGCCGCCGAAGACCGAGGCTTTTGTTCTCATCACGGTTTTAGTCTTAAAGGAATTTTACGCGCCGCCAAAAACAATCTTTTGGGCGGCGTTGGCGGCGGGTCAACAATTACTCAACAACTAATTAAACAAGCGGTCTTAACCAACGAATACAAACTTTCTAGAAAAATTAAGGAATTAATTCTTTCTATTGAAATCGAAAGAAAATATACCAAGGACGAAATTCTCCAAATGTACTTTAATGAAAACGGTTATGGTTCAACCAATTACGGCATTGAATCAGCTTCGGAACATTATTTTAATAAACAAGTTAATGGCGTAACGCTTTCCGAAGCCGCCATTCTCGCGGCCTTACCACAACGACCAACAACTCTTTTAAATAATCCCGACCTTTTACTCGCTCGTCGTGATTGGATTTTAGACAGCATGCAAGAACTTGGTTTTATCGATGAAGCTCAAAGAGACGCCGCCAAAGCCGAACCAATCAATATTCAAAACACGATTGCTGAAAATACCGGCATCGAAGCGCCCCATTTTGTTTTTTACGTCAAACAACTACTTGAAGAGCAACTTAATCTTGATTCAAAACTTATTGAAGAGGGCGGCCTAAAAGTTATAACCACTTTAGATTTTGATAAACAAAAAATTGCTGAAGAAGAAGTAAAAAATGGTGTTGAGGCTCGTGGCGAAAGATATAATTTCAATAATGCCGCCTTGGTGGCCGAAGATCCAAAAAACGGACAAATTCTAGCCATGGTTGGTTCAAAAGATTATTTTGACAACGAAATCGACGGCCAGGTTAATGTAACTACCAGCCTCCGCCAACCCGGTTCAAGTTTTAAACCAATTGTTTACACGGCTGGTTTTATTAAAGGCTATACTCCCAATACTATTCTCTGGGACGTCAAAACTAATTTTCCTACTGATACCGGGGACTATTCCCCAAACGATTATGATCTTAACGAACGGGGTCCACTAACCGTCCGCAAGGCTCTTCAGGGCTCACTAAACATTCCGGCAGTTAAAATGCTTTATTTAGTGGGCATTGAAAACGCTTTAAAATTTGCCGAAAATCTTGGCTACACTTCTTTTGCTGATCGTTCGCGTTTTGGCTTGGCGATTGTTCTTGGTGGAGCCGAGGTAAAACTAACCGAACACGTTGGCGCTTTTGCCACCTTTGCTAACGACGGTGTTCGACACGACTCGGTGGCAATTCTCAAAGTTGAAGATCCAGATAAAAATATTCTATATGAATGGCAAGAAGAGGCTGGTAAAAAAATCTTGGAGCCAAACTACGCCCGGATAATTTCTAATGTTCTTTCTGATAATGCGGCCCGAGCTTATGTTTTTGGCGAAAGTAATTATCTGACGCTTGGAGATCGTCCGGTGGCGGCCAAAACCGGAACCACCAATGATTACAATGATGCTTGGACCATGGGCTACGCTCCATCTCTGGCGGCCGGTGTTTGGGTTGGCAATACCAATGGCTCAGACATGGCGCGTGGCGCCGACGGTTCAATTATTGCTGCGCCGATTTGGAATGCTTTTATGAAGCGTTCGCTTGAAGGCCAGCCGGTCGAACAATTTACCGCCCCAGAAATTTCCGTCACTGGCAAAGCGGTTTTGGACGGCCAAATGCCTGGTCAAACTTTGACGATCGACAAAGCCTCAGGAAAAATCGCCACTGAATATACTCCCAATTCTTACAAAGAAACCAAGACCTTTGCTGACTATCATGAAATTCTTTTTTACCTCAACAAAGACACGCCTCTGGGCGAGGCACCAACCAACCCAGCCGATGATCCAATGTTTGCGCCCTGGGAGGCCGGGGTTCAGGACTGGATTGCTCGTCAGGTGGCAGAAACCGGCATACCAATTGAACAAAATTCCGCCCCAACCGAATACGATGATTTACACGTTCCTAATAACTTTCCCTCGGTTACTATTGAATCACCATCAAAAAATCAATCTTTTGATAATCGCGAGATTAATATTGCTGTTAATGCCAGCGCCCCGCGCGAGGTGCGTCGAGTAGAATTTTATCTTGACGGTTATTATCTTGACAGTGACTCACGCGCTCCTTTTGAAATTACCGTTACTATTCCCAATACAACCGAACGCGGCTATCACACAATTAAGGCTGTGGCTTACGATGACATCGATAATACTGGTTCGGATTCAGTGGGTATAAAAATAAACACCGACGCCGCGGCAGCCGATTTTTCAATAATCGATCCGGTCAACGGGCAAACCCTTGGCCGGTCTCAGGAAATTTATTCTATAGCTTTGTCTTTACAAAACCCTGAAGATTTTGATTTTGTAAGTGTCTATACAGAAAAAGTTGGCGGACAAGGAAAATCTCTACTACAAATTATTTCTTCGCCCAGCTCGCCGTTTATTACCCTACCTTGGACACTGCCAGAACCCGGCTCTTGGGTGCTCAGTGCCCACGCCGAAGGCTCAGGGATTGATTTGGACACACCAGGAACAACTGTCATTATTAATCCAGCCGACGGTAACGAGACAGCGGACCAGACGGGTGAAATCAAAATATTAAATTAAAAAAATAAAACGCCGGTAGAATAATTCTGTCGGCGTTTTATTTTTGTATAAATTTAGGCCTCTAATTTAGCTAACGGAAAAACCGCTGGTTGGTGTAGATCTGGTTCGTTCCCCGGTAGAGGATAATAAGCCAGCGTCTGATTTCCGGCCACTAAAAAAGCATTTAAGGCCACCAAATTGGCCGGAAAAAAATCCTGAGGAATTAAAATTTTGTTTTTTATTTTTCCCCGATTATTAACCTCGTGTTCAACTGTAAATTTTACTTCCGCAAAATCAGCCACTTTTTGGTGCGGCGCGTCAAAACCCAAAACTAAATATTGTCCACCCGCCCCAAGTTCAACTTCTAAATATTGCCCGCCGTCTTCGACAAAAAACAAACAAAGTCTTTCTAAAGAATCTATATTTTCTAAACGTGCGCCAGCCGCCGCCTCGGCCAAAAGATGAGTTGGTAAAACTACTGTGGTTATAATTTCTACTCCGGTTTCAATTTTTTGTAACTCAACCAAGGCCGATAAACGCGAGTCCGGACACCGTCCGCCATTCCAAAGCCGACCGATTGATAACCGAAGAAAATTTGGAGATTTAGGAATAATCAACATAAAGTCGCTTACTGTCTAATTGGCATGACAATATAAAAATGATCTTGGTTTGAAGTCACCGGACGAACCAAACAAGGGTTGGCTCCATCAACCATTTGAAAAACCACCTTGTCGGAATTCATGGAATTTAAACCATCTAATAAATAGCGATAATTAATGGTTACTGAATTTTCTTCGCCAGAAACCGCGGCTTTGATGGCCACGTCGTTTTCTCCACGATTAGTATCGGCCGCCAAAGCATTTACCGCACCAGCTGGATCAAATTTAAGGGTCACATCAAATAATCCGGACCGAGAAAAAAGACTGGCCGCCTTAATACCACTAATAAAATCATCACGATTAAGCTCGGTTTCGGTTTTAAATGTCTTGGGTACTATTTGGTGATAATCTGGAAAATTACCCTCAATAACTCGAGAAATAAGTTCCACCGGGCCAAACGAAAAAACAATTTGGTTTTCTGATAAACCTATTTGAACCCCAGCCGTAATTTCATTAACGTCTTTAAAAAGACTAATAATTCTATTTATTTCAACAATTGTTCTGGCTGGGACAATTACCGTGGTTTCGGTTTCTGGTCCTGAGGTTATTTTTATTTTCCTTTCAGCTAAACGATATGAATCTGTGGCCGCCAAAGTTAATTCATTATTAAAAAAATGAAAATAAACCCCAGAAAGCTCTGGCCGGGCTTCATTACTAGCGGCCGCAAATACTGTTTGAGAAAGTGCGGAAAACAATAAGTTGGCTGGCAGTAAAAAATTCTTTTCGGTTTTAACCGCCGGAACCAAAGGAAAATCAGAGGCCGGCAAACCATTAATTTTTGTTTTATGGTCACTGGTTTCAATGACTAAAAGCTGATCCTTACAAATTAATTCAATTTTTTCTTCGGACAAAAGAGAAATAAAATCAAAAAATAACTTAGCTGGAATAGTTATTTCGCCTTCTTCTTCAACCTTGCCTCTAACCAAACAACTAACCGCAGTTTCCAGATTAGTTGAAGTTAAACGAATATTACCGTTTTTAGCAACCACTAAAACGTTGTTTAGAATTGGGAGTTGAAGATTTTTTGTTGATAAATGGCAGGTAGCGGCTAAACCGGCTTGAAGATTATTTTTAGTACAGGAAATTTTCATAACACCTATTATTTATTTTTTTTTATATATATTTAATAGTGGTAGTAGTGGTTGTGGACAGAGTGGAAAAATCAAATTTGTTTGTAAAGAAAGCAGTTTTTTAAACAACCAGAAAGTGAATAAAGGGTTTTTAAGGGGCTGGTTAAAAGTTAGTTCTTTTTGAATAATTTTAAGTTGGATTTTTTTAATTTTTTTTTCCCCGTTTTGTAAACAATTATTCACCGGGCTTCTCCACAGCCTTATTAACAGTTTTTAGGTATATAACCGACGCTTAATTATTTCTAAATCTTGCTGGAGTTTTTCGTCGGTAGCTAAAAGATTAGATATTTTATCGTGGGCGTGCATGGCAGTGGTGTGGTCACGACCACCAAGCTCAGTACCAATTGAAGGAAAACTAGACTTCATTTCTTCGCGCATAATATACATAATGATTTGCCTTGGAAAAGCCAGCCTTTTTTCACGGCTTTTACCAAGTAAGTCCTCGATCTGAAGATCAAAATATAAAGCCACCGATTGAATAAGTTGGCGCGGCGAAACATTTTTTTTGTTTTTGTTAGGTTGAAAACTAACCAAGATTGGTTTAACGGTTTCAAGGGTTGGAACAATGTTTTTAAATTGATGGAGAGCAATAATTTTGTTCAAGGCGCCTTCAAGTTCACGAACATTGCTTTGAACAACCGTGCTGATGTGATGAAGAATGCTTTGGTCTAAAAGATAGTTTTTTTCGCGACATTTGGACTGTAAAATAGCGATTCTGGTTTCAAAATCAGGATTACCAATATCGGCCATCATGCCCCATTCAAAACGTGACGAAAGGCGTTGTTCAAGATCGGGAATGGCTTTGGGCGGACGATCAGAAGTTAAAATGATCTGCTTGTTGTTTTGGTGAAGAGCATTAAAAGTATGAAAAAATTCTTCCTGGGTACCTTCTTTGCCAGTAATAAATTGAATATCATCAATTAATAGAACATCAACTGTGCGGTAAAGATCTTTAAATTCTTTAGTTTTGTTGGTGCGAATGGCGTAGATAAAATCATTGGTAAATTTTTCGCTGGTTACGTAAAGAATTTTAGCTTTGGAATTTTGTTTGGCAATTTCATTACCAACCGCTTGAAGTAGATGGGTTTTGCCAAGCCCTACCCCACCATATAAAAAGAGCGGATTATAAACATCGCCTGGCTGGCTGGCCACAGCTTGGGCGGCGGCATGAGCCAGCTCGTTTTGTTTGCCAACAATGAAATTAGCAAAAGAGTATTTTGAATTAAGGGAGACTTCAATGGTTTCTGGTTTATTTATAGTTTGGAGAACCGACGGTGGAAAGTAGGCTTCTTGATAAGTTGGAGTTTCGTTAGAGATGGCCTCTGGCTCAAGATCAATAGAAACCGGCAGACCTGGTTTAACCTCAACTCGGTAAACAATATTACGAATTCGGCAGCTGGCGAAGTTTTGGATGAGATTCATGATGTCTTTATGATATTTTTTTTCTAACCA
The DNA here is from genome assembly GCA_043808565.1 of Candidatus Uhrbacteria bacterium. GTDB lineage: Bacteria > Patescibacteriota > Patescibacteriia > UBA9934 > GWF2-40-263 > UBA12403. Next base: position 11,418 of record JAZDEQ010000031.1, read on the forward strand.
AGCCTTAGTGAAAGTGTTTGGTACTCCGACCATGATTTCGTTTTCATTAAATTTAACAATAAAAGTGTTTTTAAACCAAGTAGTAAAATTAGCTTTACTTAGCTTTAATTCAAGCTCGCCTAAAACCGCTTGCCAAAGTTCGTTGGTGTTCATAAAATAAGGTTGCAATTAAGGCAAAAGACCGATAATTTCTTTAAGATGACAGTAGTTTATCACTTATCCACAAGTGGGCAAGTGGATCAAGGGTGGGTAAGAAAGTTGATAAGTTGTGGAAAGTATGATAATAATTAATGGCTTAATTTTGCTTGTAAAAATCTGAAGGTGTACATTGGTAAAATCAGGATAAATAAAGGAGTTTTAACCAGTTTACATTTTTACACTTTTACCTTAAATTTTTACATATTATGCCTAAACGAACATATCAACCAAAAAAAGCCACCAGAGCCAAAGTTCACGGTTTTATGGCTAGAATGGCTACTTCGGCCGGTCGTAAAACTTTAAAACGCCGTCGTGATCGTGGTCGTAAACAGGTTTCTGTTCAAGCTAAGAAGAAATAATACTATTTAAAGCGCTTTTGGGGCTCTAATTTAGTAAAAATATTGTATAATGAATAGCGGGGTTAATGCCCCGCTTATTTATATGCTTTCACAAGAACACCGTTTAAGAAAAGCTAAAGAAGTAGAAGTGGTTTTTACCACCGGCCGGAGTGTTTTTGATCCGGTGTGTGGTTTTAAGTTTTTAAAAAATAACTTATCAGACTCACGGTTTGCTGTTTTGGTTGGTAATAAGATTTCTAAATCGGCCGTGGTGCGCAATCGTTTGCGACGGCAAATTAGGGAAATTATTCGTTTGCATCTTGAAAAAATAAGGCCGGGTTTGGATGTGATTTTTATTGTTCGAGCCGAAGCTAAGGGGAAAAAGTATCAGGATTTGGAAAGAGTGATAATTGGTGGGTTAAAGAGGGCGAGATTAATGTGAATTCCTCACAATAACGTCGTTCGACGTTATTGTGAGTCCTGTTTATGAAATTACTCGATTTTCCTAAGTTTTTTATAGGTTTTTTGATTAAAATTTATCAAAAAACCTTATCTTTTGACCACGGACCATTAAAATTTCTCCATCCGTACGGTTTTTGTCGTTTTTGTCCGACCTGCTCAGAGTATGGTTTACAAGCAATTGAAAGATATGGTGTGGTAAGGGGCGGTTTATTGGCTCTTTGGCGGGTTTTTCGCTGTCACCCATGGTCAAAAGGCGGAATTGATGAGATACCAAAAATATAACCAACATTTTTTGCTAAAATTTAATAAAAAACAGCATTTTTAAACGATCGTGCAAAAATCAAATATTTTGTGTCTATTAATTGAAAAATAGCCGACCAGCGGCTATTTTAAAAATTTAAAATTTTTTTTGTTTAATTAAGTCCGGAATGATCTCGTTTTCAGTAATTGGAACCATTTTATACTTTCTTTTTTTAAAATCTTTTTTAGTTAACCAAACAAAATCTTCAATTTCAGCCGCTGGTTTTGGTTTTCCATTTATTTTTACAACGTAAACCCGCTGTTTGGTAATTTGATCGGGGTGATAAAAAGACACGCCTGAATATTCTTTAAAAAAGACCATTTCTTGTAAACCGACGTTTGTTTCTTCGAATAATTTCCAATCCACCCGGTAAACCACTGGTTCGACCAGTGGACTCAAAAGGTTTGACCTTAACGCAGAAAAATAAAAAACATAGTAAAATTTTGGCTGGTGGCTTATGAGATACGCTCTGGCAAAATTTCGCTATGTCTATTATCTACCAAAGTTTAGCTCATTCGAGTTGGAATTGTAAATATCATGTCATCTTTGTTCCAAAATATCGCAAAAAGGTTATTTACGGCAAAATCAGAGAGAAACTCGGTCCAATCTTTCATGAACCGGCCAGACAAAAAGAATGCTGTATTGTTGAAGGAAAACTGGTTGTTGACCACGTTCATATCTGTATCGAGATTCCTCCCAAATACGCCGTATCCAGTATCATCGGTTTTTTGAAAGGCAAGTCAGCCATCGCTATTGCTCGAATGTCCGGCAAAGACAGAAATTTCAATGGCGAAAACTTCTGGGCTCGAGGTTATGCGGTATCAACGGTTGGTTATGATCTGGAAGCAATCAGGAAATATATGCATGATCAAGAAGACCAAGATCAGAACGGAGCTGGTGTCCTTAAGTAATTCAATTAACTCATTAAAAATTAGCGAGCGTTACGACTGCCTTTGAGGCAGCCCCACTCATTAAGCCACCAGCTTGCTGGTGGTGTCTAACTCTCTTTCTAAACACTCTTGATCGGTTTCCTTTCCTTCAATTTTCCCGCCCGGAGTCCAAAGTTCTTCAAAACCCTTACCTTTTAACATTAAAAGTTTTTTTGATTTAATAATGATTCCAACAATCCGAGTTTTTGTTTCCATAATTTTCAAATCTCTACCTGCTTTATCCTCGTCATTGCTCCACGGACGAGTTTAATTGTCGATTTCGGTTTTTTATAATACTCGGCCAAAAAACGGATTAATTCTTCGTTGGCCTTCCCTTCTCGTGGCGGAGCGGCGATTTTTATTTTAACTGTGTTGTCATCTAACCAACCGGTGATTTCGGTTTTTTTGGCATTTGGGGTGGCGTGGATGGTTAGTAACATATTGGTGGGGGCTTGAGAGGCCGGAAAGGCTTTAGAGGCTTGAGAGGCTATGAGCCGTATTTGGATTTTTTATTTTATGTCTTTAATCCAAAGCGGCTTATTATTGTTAGGGTTTCCGTAATTATAGTTTACCGTAATTTCTTCTCCTTTTTTGATATTTTTTATAGCGACAAACTTAATGATCTGATTTTTTATGTCTTTTTTATATGTAGCATTTGGTTGATAGGAGTGATTATAAAAAGAACCAAAACCAAAACAAATTCCACAAGTAATTAAGTCTTAATAAACCTCCAGCTCTGCTGGAGAGACATCAATAGGCTCTGCCGTCCCGGCGAGGAATCTTCGAAGGTGTGGTACTGTAAAAACAAGGGAAATGCCTCTTGATAGGGGTTTGCAAAAAATATATG
>JAZDEQ010000032.1:0-62217 GCA_043808565.1 Candidatus Uhrbacteria bacterium
TAGCAACAATTTGACTTTATCTGGAAATTACACTCAATCCGGCGGCACGTTCACGGGTGGTGCGGCTACGGCAACGTTTGGCGGAGCTTTCTCGCTCTCTGGTGGCACTTTTAATGCCGGTTCGAGTACAAAAACTTTTACTGGCGCTTTCTCCATGTCTGGCGGGGCTTTTAATGGAGACTCGGCGACGCTTGATTTTAACAATTCTTTTACCATAAATAACGCCGCGGCAACATTTACTTCCACTTCTGGGACATTAACCTTTGATCATGGCTGGAGCCATACTGCCGGTACATTCAACCACAACAATGGTACGGTGAAATGGGACGGTAGCGGGGTTGGGTCTTATAATTTTGATGTTAATTCTTCCGAAGATTTTTATAATTTAGTTATTGACTGTGGCGGAGCCTCTGCTTGCGCAAGCGACTACGTAGTTATTACCAGCCCTGACAGTTTAAATATTACTCATGATTTATATTTGACCGATGGACAGATTATTGCGGCAGTTGGCGCCACGTTAAATGCCAAAGGCGATATTTATATTACTGATAGTTACTCAGATAGTAATAACGGCCCTTCAACTCTTTATGTCAACGGTACATCAGCGCAAAATATCACCTCTTCAGGAACTGGAATTTTATATGGGCATCATTTAAGCATCGCTAATACGACCGGAGTGAGTTTGGGAAGCAATATTTCATTAACCGGATACAACAGCCGAAATCTCGATTTGTCAGGCACGCTTGATTTGAATGGTTATAACTTAAGTGTTAATGCCACAACGACGGTGTCTAGCGGAGGTAATCTTCGGCTGAAAGGCGGGGAAACTTTTACGGGTACGGCCCCAACCTTGTCGGCCGGTTCCACTGTTACTTATGACGGCGCCGCGGGTCCTTATTCTATTAAAGATTGGACATATACTAGTGCAACTTTGGCCATCAATGGCGGAGCCTCGTCGGTCTTCAATTTTGGCTCCACGGAAACCGTGACCAATTTGACCATTACCCAGGGCATCCTGTCGCTTAATGGATATAGCCCGACGGTTTCTTCGACTTTTAGCAATAACGACACACTGCGCCTTAAAGGAAGTGAAACGCCGTCTCTAACAATGGACACGGATTCCGGCACCGTGCAATTCGTTGGTGACGCCGATTCCGGAGCGGATTCGTATACAGTTACAACCTTGTCGCCAACTTATTACAACCTCACGATCAATTCCACCGATGGAGCCACGGACACGTTTGCCTTGGGTTCGGCCGTGGACATTAATAATACCTTTACGTTGACCGCCGGCACTTTCGATGTCTCCGCAAGCGATTATGCCATGACGGTCGGTGGAAATTTTGCCAAAACCGGAACCTTCACAGCACGTTCCGGAACCGTAACTTTTGATGATGTTACAAAAACCTCGGTCATTTCCGGCGCCACTTCGTTCTATGGTCTGCGTTCGGTCACGCCTGATAAAAATATCCAATTTACCGCCAGTGTCACCCAAACCGTGACCGGAGCTCTTACCTTTACCGGTTCAGCCGATCATCTCATTGTTTTAAGAAGCACTTCTGACGGTACGCGTTGGGGCCTGACCTTGTCCGGCACACAAAGCGTGGCTTACGTTGATGTCAAGGATTCCGATGCCTCGGGCGGGACGCAAATTACGCCTTCGGCCTCAACCAATTCCCTTAATAACTTGAATTGGAGTTTTGAAACCATTGAGGTGAATTGGACGGCAACTTCCCAGTCAGCCTCCGAAAGCGCGGGAACTATGACAGTTACAGCTCAACTTTCCCTGGCGACAGCGCTTGACGTCACAGTTCCATTTACAGTTACCGGCACCGCGACCGGCGGGGGCACCGATTATTCTATTACCGCGAGCCCGATCACCATCACGGCCGGCAATACCACGGCCGACATTACAATTACGATCGTAAGCGATTCCGTTGACGAAGCCAACGAAACCGTCATCGTCACCATGGGTGATCCGACGAATGCGACAAAGGGTCTGGTTGACGTTCACACTGCGACGATTAACGACGACGATGATCCGCCGTCGATCGCCGTGGCCGACGTTGAGGTGGCCGAAGGAATTGGTACAGCTACGGTCACGGTCACTATGACCGGTACGAGTTATCAAAGTGTTTCAGTAAATTACGCCACCTCAAACGGTACAGCGGTTTCGGGTTCTGATTACACTTCCGCTTCAAGCACGCTAACCTGGACAGCTGGTCAGACCGGAGCCAAAACGTTTAATGTTTCCATTTCTGATGATTCTCTCGATGAAAATAACGAGACTGTAAATATCACTCTTTCCGATGTGGTTAACGGTACAATTTCTGATAGTGCCGGAGTTTTAACTATCACTGACAATGACGATTTGCCAACCGTTGCTTGGACTTCTTCTTCCCAAGCCGAAAGCGAGGGCGGTGACGGCTCCATGACGGTTACAGCTCAGCTTTCGGCGGTTTCTGGCCGTGATGTTTCTGTTCCGTTCACTGTTACTGGCACAGCGACTGGTAGCGGTACTGACTACTCCATTACTGCGAGCCCAATTACTATTACGGCTGGTCAAACCACTTCTAATATTACTATTACAATCACTAATGATGTTGTTGATGAAGCTAACGAAACCGTCATTGTAACCATGGACGATCCAACCAATGCCACCAAGGGTGCAACCACAGTTCATACAGCAACAATTAATGATAATGATGATATACCGACGGTTTCTTTTACCGCCTCTTCCCAAGCTGAAAGCGAGGGTGGCGACGGCACCATGACCGTGACAGCTGAACTCTCGGCCACTTCTGGTCTTGATGTTACTGTTCCTTTTGAAGTTACTGGCACAGCCGCTGGTTCTGGAACCGATTATTCCATTACGGTCAGTCCAATAACTATCACGGCAGGGAATACCACCGCTGATATTATAATTACCATTACTAATGACACCATTGACGAAGCTAATGAAACTGTCATTGTCACCATGGGTTCGCCAACTAATGCCACCCAAGGCGCAACCACAGTTCACACCGCGACGATCAATGACAACGACGATCCGCCAGTTGTCACGGTTACTTCCACTTCCCAATCTAAAGCCGAATCAGCTGGCACGGCTTCAATCACTGTTCAGATCGATGCGGTTTCTGGCTTAAATGTTTCTGTTCCATTCACTCTTTCTGGCACAGCGGCTACTCCAGCTGATTATACGATTACCGTTTCACCAGTAACTATTACTGCTGGTCAAACCACCACAACTATTACTTATACTATTATTGATGACGCCCTTGATGAAAGTTCAGAAACTGCCATTGTTACTTTGGGTACACCGACCAACGGTACGCTGGGTACTGACACGGTTCATACCCTAACCATTACTGATAACGATGACGCACCAACTGTCTCTTTCACTGCTTCTTCTCAAGCCGAAAGCGAGGGTGGCGACGGTACGATGATCGTGACGGCCGAACTTTCGGCTGCTTCTGGCCTTGATGTCACCGTTCCTTTTGAAATTACCGGTACAGCCACTGGTTCTGGAACCGATTACTCAATTACCGCCAGTCCGATTACAATCACTGCAGGGAATACTACCGCCGATATTACAATTACGATTACCAATGATACCATCGATGAAGCCAACGAAACCGTCATTGTCACCATGGGTTCGCCGACTAACGCGACTCAAGGCACAACCACTGTTCACACTGCGACGATTAATGATAATGATGATCCGCCAACTGTCGCCGTCGCCGATGTCGAGGTGTCTGAAGGCGTAGGTACAGCCACCGTTACTGTCACCATGACCGGCTCAAGCTATCAAAGTGTTTCTGTTGATTACGCCACTTCCGATGGTACGGCCGTAGCTGGTTCTGATTATACTTCCGCTTCAAGTACTTTAACCTGGACAGCCGGTCAGACTGGAGCCAAAACTTTTAATGTAACCATTGCCGATGATTCTGATTATGAGCCTAGTGAAACTGTTAATATAAATCTTTCTAACGTCGTTAACGGAACAATTTCTGATGAAGCTGGGGTTTTAACTATTACCAATAACGATGACCCACCAACGGTTTCTTGGACCGCCTCTTCTCATTCGTCTGCCGAATCCGCTGGTACCATGACAGTTACGGCTCAACTTTCTGCTGTCTCAGGTTTTAATGCTATAATTCCATTCACTCTTTCCGGCACAGCCATTGAAAACACCGACTACTCCATCACTGCCACGCCAATCACCATCACGGCCGGGAACACCACAGCTAATATCACTATAACCATTACCGATGACGCTCTTGATGAAGCCAACGAAACCGTTATTCTAACCATGGGTTCACCAACCAATGCCACCCAAGGCGCCACCACTGTTCACACGGCTACTGTCAATGACAATGACGCAACTCCAACCGTCACTTTTACCGCCTCATCTCAATCAGCCGCTGAATCTGCCGGCACCATGACAGTTACAGCCCAACTTTCAGCGGTTTCCGGAAGAGATGTCATTGTCCCATTCACTATGACTGGCACAGCGACCGGCGGCGGTACCGACTATTCCATCACTGTCTCGCCAATTACGATCACCGCGGGGAATACCACAGCTAATATCACCATAACCATTACCAACGATCTTCTCGATGAAGCTAACGAGACTGTCATCATCACCATGGGTGTGCCAACCAATGCCGATCAAGGAACGACCACTGTTCACACCGCCACCATTAACGACAACGATGACACACCAACCGTGGCCTGGACAACCTCATCCCAATCCGCTTCAGAAGCGGCCGGTACTATGACAGTGACAGCGGAGCTTTCGGCGGCTTCTGGTTTGGATATAACTGTTCCCTTTACTCTTTCCGGCACCGCGACTTTAACAGATGATTTTTCTCCTACCTCTTCGCCAATCACTATTACTGCCGGTTCAACAACTTCAAATATTACCATTACCATAGTTAATGATATTTTTGATGAAAATAATGAAACCGTTGTTGTTACCATGGGTAGTCCGACTAACGCCACTCAAGGCACAACCATAGAACACACAGCCACAATCAATGACAATGAAGATCCGCCGGTAGTTTCTTGGACAGTTGCTTCACAATCAGGTGATGAATCTGCCGGTACTATGACTGTAACCGCGACTTTGTCTGAGGTTTCCAATCTTGATGTTACTGTCCCATACACCCTCACCGGTACAGCCACTGGCTCGGGCACTGATTATTCTATTACTGCCTCGCCGATTATTATTGAATCAGGAAATTTAACGGCTGCTGTTACAGTTACTTTAGTTGACGACTTGATCGATGAATTAAACGAAACTGTTATTGTCACAATCGGTGATCCGACTAATGCCACAAGAGGAGCCGCTTATGTTCACACGGTCACAATCAACGATAACGATGCATCGCCTAGTTTAGCTATTGCGGATAATTCAGTTGCCGAAGACGGCGGTTCAGTTACGGTTACTGTCACCATGACCGGTGTTTCTTCACAAACAGTTTCGGTTGATTATAGCACTTCAAACAATACGGCCGTGGCCGGTTCTGATTATACTAATAAATCAGGAACCTTAACTTGGACGGCCGGTCAAACAGGTGATAAAACTTTCACAGTATCTATTACTGAAGATGCTTTAGATGAAGAAAACGAAACCTTTGTTATTTCTCTTTCTAATGTCAGTAACGGAACTATTTCCGATTCATCGGCTACGATAACCATTAATGATAACGATAATGCGCCAACCGTGGCCTGGACTTCGTCTTCACAATCTGGCGATGAAGACGTTGGAACTTTTACGGTTACGGCTCAACTTTCAGCGGTTTCGGGAAAAAATGTTTCTATCCCGTTTACTCTTTCAGGAACAGCTACCAATAACGGAACCGATTATTCATCTACAGCCAGCCCGATCACCATCACAGCAGGTTCCACCACAGCCAATATTACTTTGACCATTGTTAACGATGTTTTACCAGAAGCCAATGAAACTATTGTGGTTACCATGGGTAATCCAACAAATGCCACTAAAGGTGTCACAACTGTTCACACGGCTACTGTCAATGACAATGACGCAACTCCAACCGTCACTTTTACCACCGCATCTCAATCAGCCGTTGAATCCGCCGGCACCATGACAGTTACAGCTCAACTTTCAGCGGCTTCTGGTTTGGATATAACTGTTCCCTTTACTCTTTCCGGTACAGCCATTGAAAACATCGACTATTCCATCACAGCCACACCAATCACCATCACGGCCGGGAACACCACAGCTGACATTACCATAACCATTACCGATGACGCCCTTGATGAAGCCAACGAAACCGTCATTCTAACCATGGGTTCACCAACCAATGCCACCCAAGGCGCCACTACGGTTCACACGGCTACTATCAATGACAATGACGCAACTCCAACCGTCACTTTTACCGCCTCATCTCAATCAGCCGCCGAATCTGCCGGTACCATGACAGTTACAGCCCAGCTTTCGGCGGTCTCTGGCCGTGATGTTTCGGTTCCGTTTACTGTTACTGGCACAGCCACTGGCAGCGGAACAGACTATTCCATCACTGCCACGCCAATCACCATCACGGCAGGGAATACCACAGCCGATATAACCATAACTATCACCAACGATCTTCTCGATGAAGCTAACGAGACTGTCATTCTAACCATGGGTTCACCGACTAACGCAACTCAGGGAATTACCACGGTTCATACAGCAACCATCAATGATAACGATGACGCACCAACCGTATCTTTCACCACCTCTTCTCAAGCTGAAAGCGAAGGGGGCGATGGTACCATGACAATTACTACTGAACTTTCGGCGGCTTCTGGTTTGGATATAACGGTCCCCTTTACTGTTACTGGAACGGCCACTGGTTCTGGCACTGACTATTCCATCACAGCCACACCAATCACCATCACCGCAGGGAATACCACAGCTGACATCACCATAACTATTACCAATGACGCTCTTGATGAAGCCAACGAAACCGTTATCGTCACCATGGGTTCACTAACCAATGCTACTCAAGGAACTACCACGGTTCATACAGCAACAATAAACGATGACGATGATGTCCCGACTGTGGTTTGGACAGTGGGTTCTCAATCTGCCGCTGAATCTGCCGGTACCATGACGGTTACAGCTCAGCTTTCTTTTGCTTACGGTCTTGATGTTGCGGTTCCGTTTACTGTGACTGGTACGGCTACTGGTTCGGGAAATGATTATTCAATTACTGCCAGTCCAATCACTATCACGGCGGGTTCCACCACGGCCAATATTACTGTTTCTATTGTTGATGATTTTTATGATGAAGCTAACGAAACCGTTATCGTTACTATGGGCGATCCGACTAATGCCACCAAAGGCACCACTACGGTTCATACTGCGACAATAAATGACAATGACGAGACTCCAACTGTGGCTTGGACAGCTTCTTCTCAAGCTGAAAGCGAAAGTGGTGATGGTACTATGACTATCACAGCTCAGCTTTCTTTTACTTCAGCTTTTGATGTCACTATCCCATTCACTCTTACCGGTACAGCCACTGGTTCCGGAACTGATTACTCGATTACAGCTAGTCCAAGCACCATCACAGCGGGAAACACTACGGCTGATATTACCATTACAATCACCAACGACACTCTCGATGAAAATAACGAAACCGTCATTGTCACCATGGGCGATCCAACCAATGCCACTCAAGGCGCAACCACAGTTCATACAGCAACTATTAATGACGATGACGAAACCCCAACCGTTACTTTTACCACCTCATCTCAATCTGCCGCCGAATCAGTTGGTACCATGACTATTACAGCCGAGCTTTCTGCTGTTTCTGGTCGCGATGTTTTGGTTCCATACACTCTCACCGGCACAGCCACTGGTTCTGGAACTGATTACTCGATTACAGTTAGTCCAATCACTGTCACTGCCGGGAATACCACTGCCGACATTACCATTACCATAACGAACGACACTCTTGATGAAAATAATGAAACCGTAATCGTCACCATGGGCAGCCCAACCAACGCTACCCAAGGTGCCACCACGGTTCATACGGCCACGATAAATGATAATGACGACACACCAACCGTATCTTTCACCGCTTCTTCTCAATCAGCCGTCGAATCAGCCGGTACCATGACTATTACAGCCGAGCTTTCTGCTGTTTCCAGTCTTGGTGTTGTTGTCCCATACACTCTTACCGGCACAGCCACTGGCTCTGGCACTGACTATTCCATCACCACCACCCCAATCACTATTACAGCCGGCCAAACCACGGCTGATATAACCATTACCATCACCAACGACACTCTTGATGAAAATAATGAAACCGTCATTGTCACCATGGGCAGCCCAACCAATGCCACCCAAGGTACCACCACGGTTCATACGGCAACAATTGAAGATAATGATGCTACACCAACTGTGGCTTGGACAGCCTCTTCACAAACCGCGGCTGAAACAGTTGGAACCATGACAGTTACAGCCCAACTTTCGGCCGCTTCAGGTCTCGAGGTTTCCGTTCCATTTACTGTGACTGGTACGGCCGCTGGTTCTGGAAACGATTATTCAATTACAGCCAGTCCAATCACAATTACTGCCGGTCAAACCACGGCCAATATTACTATTTCGGTTGTTGATGACCTTCTTGATGAAGCCAACGAAACCGTCATTGTCACCATGGGCAGCCCAACCAATGCCACCCAAGGTACCACCACGGTTCATACGGCAACGATCAATGACAACGAAGGTTCGCCAGAAGTTTATTGGTCAGCCTCGTCTCAATCAGCAGCGGAGAACGCCGGCGTCATGACAGTCACTGCTGAATTATCTGCGGCTTCGGGTTTAGATGTTATCGTTCCATTTACTATTACTGGCACAGCCACTGGCTCTGGCACTGACTATTCCATCACCGCCAGCCCAATTACTATCACAGCTGGGAATACCACTGCCGATATCACCATTACCACAACGAACGATACTCTCGATGAAACCAACGAAACCGTTATTGTCACCATGGGTTTGCCAACTAACGCAACCCAGGGAACCCCCACAGTTCATACGGCCACTATCAATGATAACGATAATCCGCCAACTGTTTCATGGACCGTGGTTTCGCAAGACGCCGATGAATCAGAAAATATAATTGTTACAGCTCAAATTTCTGCCCTGTCCAGTTTTGATGTTACTGTACCTTTCACAATTTCTGGTACAGCAATTGAAAGCACTGATTATACGATTACTGCCAGTCCGATTACTATTTTGGCTGGTCAAAACACCGCCCAAGCTATCATTACGGTTACAGATGATGTACCAGATGAAGTTAACGAAACTATCGTACTTACAATTGGCGATCCAACCAACGCCACCAAAGGTGCCACTACAGAGCAAACCGCAGTCATTTTGGATAACGATAGTCCACCAACAGTCAGCTGGACAACAGACATTCAATCTGCTGCCGAATCAACAGGCACCATAACTGTGACAGCTCAGCTTTCCGCGGTTTCTGGAAAAAATATTTCCATCCCATACACTCTCACCGGCACAGCTGCTGGTTCCGGGACAGACTATTCCATTACAGCTTCGCCGATTTCTATTACGGCCGGTTCAACCACCGCAAATGTTACAATTACAATTACTAATGATGTTCTCGATGAAGATAACGAAACTGTTATCGTCACTCTGGGTGACCCAACCAATGCCAGCAGAGGTTTAACATCTGTTCATACGGCAACCATTGAAGACAATGACGAAATGCCAGTGGTTAGTTTTACTTCAGCCAGCCAGTCTGGTTCTGAAGCGGCTGGCACCCTAACACTTGTCGCGGAAATTTCCGCGGTTTCCGGTCGTGGTGTTTCTATTCCTTTTACAGTTACCGGTACAGCCACTGGTAGCGGCGAAGATTATTCCGTCACCACCTCGCCAATTACTATGGCGGCTGGTCAAACCACGGCTGAAATTACTATTAATCTTACCGATGATTCTTATGATGAGTTAGATGAAACTGTTATTATTACCATGGGTAACCCAACCAATGCCACCAATGGAGCGGCGACTGTTCACACTGCTACTATCGAAGACAATGACCCAACTCCGTTAGTTAATTGGACAATTTCTTCGCAGACTTTTTCTGAAAATGGAAATGAAATTACTTTAACCGCTGAATTATCTGGCGCTTCTGATTTAACGGTTTCAATACCGTTTACATTATCTGGTATAGCCACGGGTGATGGTGCGGATTATTCTATTTCTGCTTCGCCTTTGGTTATAAATCCTCGACAAACTTCGGTCAATATTACCATAACGATTACCGATGATATTCTCGACGAAGCCAATGAAACCGTTATCGTTACTATTGGTAATCCAATCAATGCTCTTATTGGCACAACTACAGTTCATACACTCACTATCACAGACAATGACGATCCGCCTACTGTTTCTTTTACAACCGCTTCTCAGTCAGCTGCTGAATCAACCAACATGACCATAACAGCGCAGTTATCTACGGTTTCCAGTTTTAATGTCTCCCTACCTTTTACTGTTACTGGCACGGCCACTGGTTCTGAAACTGACTATTCTATAACCACTTCGCCAATCACAATCACGGCCGGTTCTACCACGGCTGATATTACAATTACCGTGATCGATGATGATCTTGATGAAAACAATGAAACTGTCATTATTACCATGGGCAACCCAACCAATGCCACTAAAGGCGCAATAACAGTTCATACAGCAACAATAAATGATAATGATGAAGCACCAACCGTGGCGTGGACTTCGGTTTCCCAATTTGTTGCTGAATCAGTCGGATCTTTTAATTTAATGGTTCAAGCCAGCGCGATTTCTGGTCGCGACATTACCGTACCGTTTACAATCAATGGCACAGCTGTTGGTTCCGGCACTGATTACACTATTCTTGAAAGCTCGGTTACGATTTTAACTGGTGAAACAACCGCCAATGTTTCGGTTTCAATAATTGATGATGCAATTGATGAAATTAATGAAACCATTGTTATTACCATGGGCGATCCGACCAATGCCACCAAGGGGGCTTCCACTGTTCATACGATCAATATAACTGATAATGATCCGCCGCCTTCAATTGTTGTTTCTGATATTGAGGTTTCTGAAGGGATCGGTACAGCCGCTGTTACAGTCACTATGACCGGCACGAGTTCGCGAAGTGTTTCAGTTGATTATTTAACTTCAGATGATACAGCCTTGTCTGGTTCTGATTACACCGCGACTTCCGGCACTCTAACCTGGACGGCTGGTCAAACCGGAGTCAAAACTTTTAATGTTTCTATAATCAATGACACAATTGATGAAAACAACGAAACTCTTAATTTAACTCTTTCCAATGTAGTGAATGGAACAATTTCAGATAGTGCCGCAATTCTAACCATTACGGATAACGACGATCCGCCGGTTGTCTCTGTCACTGCCACCTCCCAATCCAAATCCGAATCAGCCGGCACCGCCACAGTTACTGTCCAACTCAACACCGTCTCTGGTTTAGACGTTACAATTCCATTCACTCTTTCTGGCACAGCTACCAACAACACTGATTACTCCATTACCGCTTCACCAGTCACCATTCTCGCCGGCCAAACCACAACCATCATCACTTACACCATCACCGATGACGTTCTCGACGAAGCTAATGAAACGGCTATTGTCACACTTGGCGCCCCCACGAACGGCACGCTTGGCACAGACACGATTCATGCCCTGACTATTACCGATAACGACGATCCGCCAACCGTTACTGTCACGGCCACTTCCCAATCCAAATCCGAAGAAACAGAAACAGCCACGGTTACCGTCCAACTCAATACAGCCTCAGGTTTAGATGTCACCATTCCATTTGCTCTCTCTGGTACGGCCATTAACGAAACTGATTACACCATCACCGCCTCGCCAGTCACGATCACCGCCGGTCAAACCACAACCACCATAACTTACACCATCACCGATGACGTTCTCGACGAAGCCAATGAAACGGCTATTGTCACGCTTGTTGTACCAACGAATGGCACGCTTGGTTCTGACACGGTTCACGCTCTAACCATCACCGATAACGACGATCCACCAACCGTATCTTGGACAGCTTCTTCTCAATCAGCTAATGAAGATGCGGGAACTATGACCGTGACGGCCGAGCTTTCAACGGTTTCTGGAAAAGATATTTCTATTCCTTTCACTCTCTCCGGCACAGCCACTGGTTCAGGTGCTGATTATTCCATTGTGGCCAGTCCAATCATTATCACCGCAGGGAATACCACAGCTGATATCACGATTACCCTTATCAATGATATTCTCGACGAAGCTAATGAAACCATTATCGTTACCATGGACGATCCAACCAATGCGACTAAAGGAGATACTACGGTTCATACCGCCACCATTACCGATAACGATGATCCACCAATTGTCACAGTTTCCTCTACCTCACAATCTAAATCCGAAGAAACAGAAACAGCCACGGTTACCGTCCAACTCAATACAGCCTCTGGTTTAGATGTCACAATTCCATTCACTCTCTCTGGCACAGCCACAAACAACACTGATTATTCCATCACCGCCTCGCCAGTCACCATTTCTGCTGGTCAAACTACAACCACCATCACCTACACCGTCACCGATGACGTTCTCGATGAAGCCGGCGAAACCGCCATTGTCACACTTGGCGCCCCCACGAACGGCACGCTTGGTTCTGACACGGTTCATACCTTAACCATCACCGATAACGACGATTCACCAACTGTGGCCTGGACAGCTTCTTCTCAATTAGTTGATGAATCAACTAATTCCATAACTGTTACGGCTCAACTTTCAGTTGTTTCCGGTCTTGATGTTTCTATACCTTTTTCTGTTACTGGTACAGCCACGGGCGGTGGTACTGATTATTCAATTTCTGCTTCACCGATTACGATCATTGCTGGCCAAACTACGGCCAATATTGTTGTTTCGCCAGTCAACGATCTGGTTGATGAAATCAATGAAACAATAATTGTCACCATGGGCGAGCCAGTCAATGCCATCCAAGGCGCCACCACAATTCATACCGCAACCATAAACGACGACGATGCCACACCAACCATAACTATTGAAGATAAAGAGGTTGTCGAAAGCGAAGATTCGGTTTTAATGACTTTAAATTTAACCGGCGTTAGCAGTCGTGATATTTCTGTTGATTATTCCACGACCGATGGAACCGCCGTGACTGGTGATGATTACATTGAAACTACCGGAACTGTTACTTGGTTAGCTGGGCAAACCGGAGAAAAAACTTTCGAAATTTTAGTAATAGACGATCTTTTAGACGAAGAAACCGAAAGTTTGAATTTGCTTTTGGCCAATTCGGTTAATGCAGAAATTAGTGACGCTTCAGCTAGTTTAACCATTACCGACAATGACGATATACCGACCGTTGTCTGGTCCAGTTTGTCTCAAGAAGTTGATGAAGGCGTTGACGAAGTTGTTGTTACGGTCGAGCTTTCAGCTGTCTCGGGTCTTGATATTACAATTCCATTCGCCCTAACTGGCACAGCCATCAATGCTGATTATTCTGTCACAGCTAGTCCAATCACGATTACTGCGGGTCAAGCTTCGGCTAATATTGTTGTGGCGGTTGTAGACGACGCTTTAGACGAGAATAACGAAACTATTATTTTGACCATGGGCAATCCGACCAATGCCAATAAAGATTCAGCTGACGCTTCGACGGTTTCTGTTTTTGACAACGATGACCCGCCAACTGTCAGTTGGTCAGCTTCAACTCAAAATGCCGATGAAGATTCAGAAACCATGACCGTGACAGCTGAACTTTCCACTGTCTCTGGTCTTGGTGTCACAATTCCTTTTGTTGTTTCTGGATCAAGCACGGCTACTGGAAGTGGAACCGATTACTCCATTACAGCTTCGCCAATTATTATTACGGCTGGTCAAACCACGGCTGAAATTACTATTAATCTTACCGATGATTCTCTTGATGAAAACAACGAAACAGTTATTTTGACCATGGGTGATCCAACTAACGCTACTTTAGGTGTTGTTACTACTCATACAGCAACGATTAATGATAATGATGCGCTGCCAGTAGTGAATTGGGGATTATCAACTCAAGAAGTTGACGAAGACGAAGAAACTGCAACTGTTTCAGCCGCCATAACCGCAGTTTCTGGTTTGGCTGTGGTTTTGTCTTGGGAATTATCTGGCACAGCCGCTTCTGGCACAGATTTTTCAATTGAAGATGAATTGCTGACTATTCCGGCTGGATCCTTAACTGCAGAATTTTCTATAAATATTACCGATGATTTTGTTGATGAAAATAGTGAGACGATTATTTTGGAAATGACGGGAATTGAAAACGCCACGGCCGGTCAAACCACCCAAACCATCACCATTGAAGATAATGATTCAGCTGCGTTGACTGTCACCGAATCTTCTGGCTCAACAGTTGTTTCAGAAGTTGGTTTTACTGATTCGTTTCTGGTGGCCTTATCGTCCGAGCCGTTAGACGAGGTTTCTGTTTTAATTGAAACCAATGGTCAAACTTCAGTTTCTTTATCTAATCTAACTTTTACTTCAGCTAATTGGAGTACACCACAAGAAATAACTGTTTTGGCCGTTGACGACGATATAGCCGAAGGCGACCACAATGATTCCATCAGAATAATTTCTGCCAGTGACGATACTCTTTACGATAATTTAGAAGAAACCTTTTCGGTTGAAGTTTCTGATAACGACACGGCCGGTGTGGCGGTTAGTGCGATTTCCGGTGATGTTTCCGAGGGTGGTGGCTCGGCCACTTTTGAAGTGGTTTTGACTTCACAACCAACTTTTGAGGTTATTATTTCTTTTGAAAGTTCTGATGAAACTGAAGGCGAAATGGATCCAATGGATATTTTCTTTACACCTGAAGATTGGAATGTGCCACAAACTATTACCGTGACCGGAGCCGATGATTTTGTGGATGACGGCGATCAAGGTTTTGATATCGTGCTTTTGCCAGCTGTTTCTGAAGATGGTTTTTATCAAGATTATGATCCAGGTGATGTTGACGTGATCAATCTTGATAATGATACCGCTGGCATCACTCTAACCGAATCGGGTGATTCAACGGCTGTGACCGAAGACGGATTGGCTGATTCTTACACTCTGTCTCTTGATTCCCAGCCATTGAGCGATGTTACGGTTAGTTGGTCTTTTGCGGGCAATGACATTGTTTTGATCGAATCAACTTTTGTTTTCACGCCAGCCAACTGGAATCAAACCCAAGCGGTTTTTGTTGAAGCCGTTGACGATCAAATTGACGAAGAAGATTCTAAAATTACGGAAGTAGTTAATTTGGTTGTTAGCGCCGATGGGCTTTATAATAATTTAGAAGTTCCAAACGTTTCTGTGGCGGTTTCTGATAATGATACGGCCGTAATTATTTTGACCGAAAGCGATGCTTTTACCGAAGTCAGAGAAAATGGTTTCACCGATTCCTTCACCTTAGTTTTAAATTCAGAGCCAACTGCGAACGTTGTCATTGCACTATCTCCAGATGCCCAGGTCGCTGCCGATCAAGCAACCGTGACTTTTACTTCAGCTAATTGGAATTTGCCACAAACCGTTGTTGTCTCCGCGATTGATGACAACGATAATGAAATGGCGGCTCATGAAGGTATATTAAGTTTCACGGTTACCAGTGAGGACGCTTTTTACAACGAGATGGCTTTAGAAAGTCTGGCGGTTACAGTGCGAGATAATGATGGTGGCAGCAGTTGGCCAACCGAGCCAACTTCTGGATCAGGTTGGAGTTCAACTAGCAGTCAAACCACCTTTACTAATCCAACCACTGGTACAATTCTGACAGCCGAACAAACCGTAACTCTTAGTTGGACTAGTACGAATTATTCTAACTTTGTTAATTTGCTGTGGTCATTGGATGGCGGTTCAACTTTTGATGTGTTGGCCAATTGGGTACCAAATTATGGTTATTATCTTTGGACCGTACCTAATGTTGTCAGCGATTCAGTGGTCTTAAAAATTCAGATTACCGATTTGGCCACCATTTCCGCTTCGGCCACGGTTAATGTGAAAATTGAAAAAGTTGTAGAACCGATTGAAGAAGTACCGGAAGAAACCACGGAAGCACCAAACGAAGAAGATAATGAAATCGAAGAAGAAACTCCTGATGAAGAAACCGAAGATCTTTTTATGAGTTCGACTTTAGAAAAAACCTTTGGTGAACGCTGGTTACAGGATTTTGCTAATAGCGGATTGTCAGAAACCGGTTTTCCAAATAATGTGCCTCTCGGTTCATTGGTTAAACTTCCAGATGATGGTAACCCGAACACTCAATACGATGCCGCGGTTTATTATGTTGGCTCTGATTACCGCCGTCATCCGTTCCCCAGCGAAGCGGTTTACGAAAGTTGGTTCTCGACTTTTTACGGTATTGTAATTTTAGATCCTCAAACCATGGCCCGAATACCTGTTGGCCCCTTAGTCACCTATCGACCAGGCTCACGATTGGTTAAGTTTGAGGCGTCACCTCGAGTCTATTTTGTTGACGCCAGTGCCGGCCTGCGATGGATTACTTCTGAGAAACTAGTCCGACAACTCTATGGAGAAAATTGGAATAAGTTAGTTGATGATATTTCCGATACTTTTTGGACCAGCTATCATTTTAATCAGAATTTGGTGGTGATCAATGACCAGAATTGGAATAATTTGATTTTTACTAAACGTCGAGTTGACCAAGGGATGGAGTGGGTTTATAATAATCTTAATCGTTAAGACAGGGACTAAGTTTATTGAAAACCGGCTTTTAGAGACCAGTCGCCATGGCTGCAAGCGACCGGAGCCAAAAGGCTCAATAAATACCACCTCTCGAGCGATTAAAAATTAAGATTTGAGCGACCCCGCCGCTCGCGAGCAGCGGGGTAATTCGGGTGGAACCTCCCATGATTTTTAACCATGGGGCCCGAGGATTAATTATTAATCGTCGGTTTTTTATTTATATGGATAAAGAAAATTTGGAGAAAATGCGTCATTCTTGCGAGCACGTTTTAACCATGGCCATGATGCGGCTGTGGCCCGGTCAAATTAAGGCGGCCATGGGGCCGGCCACGGACGAGGGTTTTTATTTTGACTTTGATACGGAACTTAAAATCACTGAGGAAGATTTTAAAAAAATCGAAGAGGAAATGGCCAAAATTATCAAAGAAGATTTGCCGATCATCAAAGATGAAATGACCGTGGAAGAAGCCAAGAAATTTTTTGGTGGCAATACTTATAAAGATAATCAATACAAACACGAATGGCTTGAGCTTATTGAGGCGCGCAATGAAAAAATTAGTGTTTACTGGCTGGGCGAAAAAGGTCAAGACATGCCGCAAACTTTTGTCGACATTTGTTCGGGCCCGCACTTGGAATCATCTGGAAAAATTGGCGCTTTCAAGCTGCTCAAAACCGCGGGTGCTTATTGGCACGGTGATGAGAAAAATAAAATGTTGACCAGAATTTATGGCACGGCTTTTGAAACTCAGGCTGATCTAGATAATTATTTACTCATGCTTGAGGAAGCCAAAAAACGTGATCACAAAATTTTAGGTCCGGCTTTGGATTTGTTTACTTTTTCCGATTTGGTTGGTCCAGGCTTACCACTCTGGACACCGCGCGGGACAATTCTTCGCAACACGCTCGATGAGTTTGTTTGGCGTTTGCGAAAAAAACACGGTTACGTGAAAGTGGAAATTCCTCACATCACCAAAAAAGATTTATACGTGACGAGTGGCCATTGGGATAAGTATAAAGACGACTTGTTTAAAATTACCACTCGTGAAGGTCATGAATTTGCCATGAAGCCCATGAACTGTCCTCACCATACTCAGATTTATGCTCGTCAGCTTTGGAGCTATCGCGAATTACCACAGCGTTATGCTAATACCACCACTTGCTACCGTGATGAACAGACTGGCGAACTTTCTGGTTTGTCTCGTGTTCGAGCTTTTGCTCAGGATGATGCACATGTCTTCTGTCGGTTAACTCAAGCTAAAGAAGAATTCTTAAAAATTTGGGATATCATCCACGAGTTTTATCCAGTCTTTGGTTTTGAACTTAAGGTTCGTTGGTCGATTCACGATCCAGCTCATCCGGAAAAATATTTAGGCGATCCGGAAAATTGGAAAATCGCCGAAGGCATGTTAAAAGAAATTATTGAAGAGAAAAAAGTTGATTGGTTTGAAGGGGTTGGCGAAGCCGCTTTCTACGGGCCAAAATTGGACTTTATGGCCAAGGATGCCATTGGTCGCGAATGGCAAGTGGCCACCATTCAGCTCGACATGAATATGCCCGAGCGATTTGATTTGGTCTGCGTTAATGAAAAAGGCGAGAAAGAAAGAATCGTCATGATTCACGCCGCCATTATGGGATCGATCGAACGTTTTCTTTCGATTCTTATTGAACACACAGCCGGCGCTTTTCCAATGTGGCTCGCGCCAACACAGATTCGTCTGGCGACGGTTGGCTCGGATTTTGTTCCGTTTGCCAAGGATCTTTTATCTAAATTAGACACGGCTGGTTTGCGGGCCGAGCTTGATGATAGTGATGAAAAAGTCGGCAAAAAAATTCGCAATTCTGCCATGATGAAAATTCCTTGGACCATTGTCATTGGCGCCCAAGAGGCTAGTGGCGGTGATTTCAAAATCAATGTTTTTGGTCAAGAAGAAAATTTGCTGGTTCCCGCGACTGAATTGGTCGCTAAAGCAGTAGAGGCGGGGAAGATCGGGAAGTAAAAAGTAAGAAAATAAAAAATGGCTTAATTAAGCCATTTTTTAGTTTTAACTCCATATTTTAGATATAAATATCTTGACTTAGGTAGTAAAATTTGATATAATTATCTTGACAAATATGTTTGATAGGCAAATAAAAAATAAGATTTTAGCTGAATTTAAAAATGGCTTTGTGACCATAATTTATGGTCCGCGCCGAGTTGGAAAAACTATTCTTTTGAAACAAATAAAGGAAGCACTAATTGAAAAAGAAATCCTGGTTTTTAATGGCGACACACAAGAGGCGATTGAGGCTTTGGCCACCAATTCTGAAATTAAGCTATCAAATTTGGTTAAGAACCATGAGGTTATTTTTGTCGATGAAGCTCAGAGAATTCCTAATATAATGTTGGCTTTAAAAATTATTGTTGATAAGTTTCCAGAAAAGAAAATTATTGTTACCGGATCCTCATCGTTACAATTATCGAGCGGAGCGAAAGAAAATTTGACCGGACGGAATATTTCATATTTGCTTTATCCTTTAAGCACCAAAGAATTGTTACAAAATACCGAAGATTATCAAGCCCCAGCGCTTTTAGAAGAGCAATTAGTTTTTGGCGGCTATCCGTATCTTTATTCGTTAAGTTCAAAAACTGAAAAAGAAAATTATTTGTCGCAAATCGTCGAGGATTATCTTTTTAAAGACGTTTTAATGTTAGAGCACCTTGATCATCCCGAAACTTTTAAAAAATTGGCGATTCTTTTGGCTTTTCAAATTGGCCATGAAGTATCTTTAAACGAACTTTCCGTTACTTTGGGGGTTGAAGTTAAAACGGTTTCCCGCTACTTGGATTTGCTCGAAAAAAGTTTTGTGATTTTTCAGCTTGACGCTTATTCAACCAATTTAAGAAATGAAATAAATAAAAAGAAAAAATATTATTTTTATGATTTAGGTATTAGAAACGCTTTGATCGGGCAGTTTCAAGCCTTAACTAATCGAGTTGACGTTGGTCAGTTGTGGGAGAATTTTTTGTTGGTAGAAAGAAAGAAAAAAGAAGCTGTCGAAGGAGTAAACAAACGTCATTATTTTTGGCGCAATTATCTCGGCGCTGAAGTTGATTTTATTGAAATTGACGGTGAAAATACCATGACAGCCTTTGAATTTAAATGGAAAAAAGATCGAGTTAAAACCCCAAAAAATTTTTTTGATAATTATGGAGTTTCCGTAAGAATTGTTAATCAAGAAAATTATTTGGAATTTGTAAAGTAAAGTTAAAAAAATAAAAAACCGTTCATTTTGATTTTGAACGGTTTTTTTATTTATTTTAGACTGGTGACAAATTGTCACCAGTTCACATCTATTAAGTCGGATTTAGCACACGCACAGTAGTCCCGGATTTTTCATTTTTATATTTTGTTTCTCCGCCCAAACTTTCTAGTTTAGCAAGATTTTGTTCGGCAATTATTTCGTAATCTCCAGCGTTAACCATTTGCCACTCACCCTCAGTGTTGCTTTCGGTACGAAGTTGACGACTTTTTAACTGTTCTTCTTTTTTAGGGTTAAGAAAGACGACTACATCGGCATCTTGGATTAAATCTTGTCTTAATAAGTCGGCGTGGTTAATAATAAAAGGCGGTTTTTCTTTTTGTAAAATGTAATCAAGCAGTTCTTTTAAGTTAGTAGCTTCTCGTTGTTGTTCTTGACGAAAAATTTGGAACCACTGATCAAGATCAATATTTTTGAAATCTATCGC
Source organism: Candidatus Uhrbacteria bacterium (assembly GCA_043808565.1). Lineage (GTDB taxonomy): Bacteria > Patescibacteriota > Patescibacteriia > UBA9934 > GWF2-40-263 > UBA12403. The sequence continues at coordinate 20,520 of JAZDEQ010000032.1, forward strand.
TCGCGAAAGTTCTCGGGCAAAGGTTGTTTTGCCAGACCCAACATTACCCACCACATAGATTTTTTCCGCGCCATTTTGTCTAATTATAGTAGCGGCCATTTCGACATCGGCCGCTGTAAACATTTCACGACCTTCTTGTTTATAAACATCTTTTTTACCTCGTTGAGTAATTTCCAATACTGGCATAGCCACAGCGATTACTTTGTCTATAAAGTCAGCTTCATCTTTAAAAGTTAGCGTTGGCAATTGTTTTCTAATTGGATCGGCGACTTCATCAGAAACTGTTCGTCTGAATTCCGGAGTTTTCATAGTTTGTAATAAAATTGCGATCGGATTTTCAGTACTTCTAAATAAATCACGCAAACCCTCCTTGATTTGTTCCATAATTCTTGGTTCTACATTTATTCCGGTTTCAGGTGTAGGAGGATTTTGTGAGAGTGTTTCTCGTCCATTGGTCATAATTTTAACTTTTTATTTTTTTAACGTCCTTATTTTTTAGAAAATTATTTTTTGAAACGATTGATCGACCGATTCGTCTTTCGATTTGTTTTCTGGCTGTCCCAGCCACTTCGCCGCCGAGACTGGCATCGTCTTTGAGGCGTGGCAAACCTTTTGAATCTTTTGTCCGATGAATTTCAGTTGTTGTTCTTTCACCAAGCATGGTTAAAATTAGTTCAAAATCGTCCATGTGATCGCGGAGATTTTCGCGTTTTAAACCCTTGATTTTTTTATATTCGTTTGGTTTAACTCCAAAGGTTGCTTGAGAAATTTCGGCAGTCAAAATTTCGTAATCTTTCTGTATTTGCACAATCAGTTTCACGCATTTTTTTATCTTCGGCTAGTAATTTCAACTGTTCCCAAAATGGGAACGGTTGACCTAAAGATTTATCACGTTCTTTCATTTTTGCCCAATAGGTTTTTGGTTGAGGACTATCGGTTAAAACGCTGATAGTATCCAAAATTGAAAACCACCATTCTTTTTGAAAAATGGTTCGTCTGATTGTTTTGCCTTTAAATAAAGCGAGGTGACTTTCTGGATTTTTTGGGTTTTCCATAAGTTTGAGTTTTATTTAGAAGATAAAAATATAACTCCAACAACTATTAATACTATAGCAAGATAATGAATTGGATTTAGCGTTTCTTTCAGAACAGATAGACCAAGAATAGCTCCAACTAAAACCGAACCGCCTATGATTATTGGAATACCTACCGAAGCAGGAACGCCTTTTGAGAAAACAAAAAATGAGGTTATTTCAGCTAGCCCAACAAAAATTCCAGCCGCGACAGCAAACCATACTCCTTTCGGGGATATTTCTAACGGGCTATTTGTTATCTTTAAAATAACGAGAATTACCCCCCCCACTAAGGCTGCCGTAATTTGCAGAACGACCGCTCCGACTATTTGATTGATGTGACCTGACGATATTTTTATGAAAACATTATATACTCCATAAAAGACGGCTGTGATTAATGCTAAAAAAATCCAATTCATATTTTGTAAAAGCACAAAGTTTAATTTTGACATTTGGTAAGATAATCTTATCAAAAAATATCGAATATTCAAAGGGTTTTAAATAAATTTTAGCCTTCCAATTTTCCTCAATAAATGTTACAATCGGGAGCGTTATGAAATTCAAAAAACCTTTAATAATTGGGGGAATAATTGCGGTTTTAGTCATTGCCATTGGCGGATATTTTTTGTTTAAAGGGCCGGCTAAAGTGGAAATGGTTACGGCTACGGTTAAGCGCGGAACTTTGATTCAAACCGTTGAAGCCACCGGTGAATTGGAATCGTTTGATAAAGTTGAGTTGGCTTTTGGCGCGAGTGGGACTGTGGAAAATATTTTGGTTGAAGTTGGTGATGAGGTTAAGGCCGGTGAAGTTTTAGCCACGCTTGATTTAAATAAAATTTCGGCCAGTGTCGAAAGTGCTCGGCAGGCGGCGGAAATTGCTCGGGCTAATTTAGCCCAAAAAAAAGCCGGATCAAGCGACGAGACAGTGGCAGTTTATGAAGCTCAAGTTGCTTCGGCTCGGGCAGCTTTAGATGCGGCCGAGGTGGCTCTTGATAACGCCGAAGCCACCGGTCAAGCCGCGGTGGCTGAAGCAGAAACGTCATTGGCCAATGCTCAGGAAGATTTAGAAAATACGCAAATTGGAAACGCCGAAGACTTGATTGAAGCTTATGAAGATTTGGTTCAGGTTTTAAAAAATAACATGATTGTTGTTCGAGGCGCGCTTTCTGATGCCGATGAAGTTTTGGGTATTAATAATTCCATGGCCAATGACGATTTTGAAGATGTTTTATCAGCCAATGATTATCAAGCTTTGGTGAGTGCTGAAAGTTCTTATCGAGCCGCGGTGGTTAATCGGGATCGAGCGGAAAACGCAGTTTTTGTTTTAACTTTGAATTCAGAAATAACTACTATTGAAGCCGCCGTTACTTTGGTCCAAACAGCTTTAGCTGATTCTGCCGATACACTTTTACACACCCGCCAAGTGCTCGACGCTACTAATGTCAACGACGCAGATTTTTCTTCGAGCGATCTTTCTGTTCTCAAAGCTTCGATCGATACAGCCAGAAATAGTATTCAGACCGAAGAAGAAGCTTTAAGTGCTCAACTCCAAACAATTTCGCAATTAGAAATTTCTTCAGCTAGCAGTTTAGACAATGCCGAAAATTTAGTTGATAAATACGAGAAAGCTTTAACTAGTGCTCGGGTCAATTATGATTCTTCGGTGACGGCGGCTCGAGCAACTGTGGCCACCCGTGAAGCCGGTTTAGCTGAAGCTGGCGCCAGTTTAGTTCAGGCTAAAGCCGCGCCGCGAGTCGTTGATTTGTCAGCTCTAGAGGCCGCGGTTTCTCAAGCCGAGGCAAATTATGCCCAGATTCAGGCTGGTTTTGCCGATGCCCAAATTTTGGCGCCAATTGATGGCCGAGTAACCATAGTTGACGTTAAGCGTGGGGAAGAGATTTCTATGAGCGCACCAGTTATTACTGTTCAAACGGCTTCAACCAAATTCCAAATTGCCGTCGATGTTTCCGAAGCGGATATTTCTAAAATTTCGTTAGACGAAACAACAAAAATAACTTTTGATGCTTTTGGCGATGATCGCGAATTTACTGGTCGGGTCGGGAAAATTGATCCAGCCGAAAAAAATATTGACGGAGTTATTTATTACAAGGTTACGGTTTATCTTGACGACGTCACTGAAGCGGTTGATTGGAAACCGGGGATGACCGCTGATGTAACTATTCTTACAGCACAAAAAGAAAATGTTTTACTGGTACCACAGCGAGCGGTTTTAGAACGAACTGATAAAACCAAATATGTTCGCTTACCGAACGCCGAAAGTTTTGATGAGCAAACCGTAACGATCGGCACCCGCGGTGACGAAGGAATGTTAGAAATTATTTCCGGGCTTGAAGAAAATCAAACGATTATTGTTAGTATTCGGAATTAGGCTTTACGTTGTTACGAATTACGAAAAGTTACGAATATACGAATATTTGTTTTTAGCCAGAGACCAATCGGACATTGTCAATCCGGTTTCGTATTTTCGGCACTTTTCGTAATTCGTAACCCCAGTAAATTATTATGCCGCTTATTGATCTTAAAAATTTAGTAAAAAATTACGAAAACGATGGCGTGGTAACACCGGTACTTTCCGGTGTTACTTTAAGTATTGAAGAAGGCGAATTTGTTTCGTTTATGGGGCCATCTGGTTCTGGTAAATCTACCCTTATGCACATTTTGGGTTTTCTTGATCACTTAACTGAAGGTCAATATTTATTTCGCGGGGAAGACGCGTCACGATTGTCAAAAGATGAATTGGCGTATCATCGCCGTAAAGATGTGGGTTTTGTTTTTCAGTCTTTTAATTTGTTGGCCAAGTCTTCGGTTTTAGAAAATGTCATGTTGCCGTTAATTTATAGTAGTATTCCAAAAATCGAACGGATTAAAAAAGCCACTAAAGCCTTGGAAGCCGTTGAACTGGGCCATCGTCTGAATCATCTGTCTAATCAATTATCCGGCGGTGAGCGTCAAAGAGTGGCTATTGCTCGGGCGTTGGTTAATGAACCAAAAGTAATTTTTGCCGATGAGCCGACCGGTAACCTGGATACTAAATCTGGTGAAGCAGTATTAAAAATTTTTCAAGATCTTAATAAACAAGGACACACGTTGGTCATGGTCACCCACGAATCCGAAGCCGCCGAACACGCTGATCGAATTATAAAAATTCGTGATGGCCAAGTGGTTTCTGATTCCAAAGATCACGTTAAGCGAACCGGATCTTTTTATAAATAATATGCGCTCTAGAGATCTACTTATCACTTCTTCAGAATCATTACGCCGCAATAAATCGCGGTCGCTTTTAACGATTCTGGGTGTGGTGATTGGTATTGCGGCCGTGATTTTAATGTTGGCTATTGGCCAGAGTGCCGAGGGTTATATTTTGAATCAAGTGGCCGATCTTGGTTCTGATTTAATATTCATTGAACCATCGTCGGGTAACAGTGCCGAGTCTGGTCCGCCAAGTCCATATATTGAGCAAACCTTAACTTTAGACGATGCTAAAGCTTTAGAAAAAACTGGATATTTTTTAGCGGTTTCGCCAGTTTTGGCCACGTCGACAGCAGTTTCTTACGCCGAAGAAAGTAAATTTTATCAAATTTACGGCGTTGATGAAAATTATCCCACGATTTTTTCTCAAGAAGTAAAAACCGGTCGTTTTTTTGACCAGAGCGATATTGATGCTTATGCCCGAGTAGCTATTCTTGGTAAAAGCGTGGCCGAAAATTTATTTGGCGACCAAGATCCGCTAGGTCGAGAAATTAAAATAAAAAAGAATTCTTTTCGCGTCATTGGAGTTTTTGGTGAACTTGGCTCGCAATTTTTTCAAAATCTCGATGAACGAATTTCTATTCCCGTGACTACAGCCCAACGGGATATTTTAGGTGTTGATTATGTTTCTTATATTGTGTCTAGGGCTAAAGACGGTGATACGGTTACGGCTAAAGAAGAGGCCCAGTTTGCTTTGCGAGAATCTCATAAACTCGATAATCCCAACGGCGACGTGAATAAAGATGACTTTTTGGTTTCCACTCAAAGTGATGCCGTAGAAATTATTGGTGCGATCGGCGGTGTTTTGTCGTTGCTTTTAGCTTCGATTGCCGCGATTTCACTGCTGGTTGGTGGCATTGGCATTATGAACATCATGTTAGTTTCGGTCACCGAACGGACTAAAGAAATTGGTTTGCGCAAAGCCGTGGGGGCTACTTATCGAGAAATTTTAAACCAATTTTTGGTCGAGGCGGTTATGCTTACGGCTCTGGGTGGATTAGTTGGCATTATTTTAGGCATCATTACTTCGCTGGGTTCAGCCTGGATCATTGGTCATTTTATTGACGGCTGGGATCCGCATGTTCCGTGGAGGGGTGTGGTTTTGGGTTTTATGGTTTCGACGATTGTCGGTTTGGTTTTTGGTATTTATCCCGCTCGTCATGCTGCTCGACTTGATCCGATTGAAGCGTTGCGGTATGAGTAATCAGAAATTCCAATATTTAAGCACCAAATTCCAAAATGGTTGTCAGAATTATTAAAATTTTTTAAGTAAAATATGGCGGAAACAGAAATTATTTATGATTTAGAAGAGAGAACATTAAGATTTGCCAGGATGGTCAGATCTTTTTTAAGAGAATTAAAATTTTCAACCGCAAATTATGAAGACGGGAAACAGCTAATAAGATCTTCTGGTTCAGTTGGGGCTAATTATATTGAAGCCAATGAGGCTCTTGGTTTTAAGGACCAGATATTTCGTTTTAAGATTTGTCGGAAAGAAGCCAAAGAAAGTCGGTTTTGGTTAGTTTTAATTGATTGTCGTAGTGATATTGAACTTGAAAAAAAGAGAAATATTTTGCTTCAAGAAAGTCTGGAGTTAGTAAAGATCTTTTCTTCGATTATTAAAAAAATAGAAAAATAAAAAACCTTTTTGGAATTTGGAATTTAAAAATTGGAATTTGTGAAATACCACCTCATCACCTTCGGCTGCCAAATGAATCATTCCGATGCCGAGCGCGTGGCTACCATCCTCCAGGGGCTGGGTTTTTTGCCAACGGAAAATCGAGCGGCGGCAGATTTCATTTTGATCACCACATGTTCGGTGCGTCAAACCGCCGAAGATCGAGTTTATGGTTTGCTTCGCGAGCTGAATAAATTGAAAAAGAAAAACCCGCGTCTCCTTATTGGTGTTACTGGCTGTATGGCTGGGCGGGATACTGATGGAAAAATTAAAAGACGTCTCCGAGGGGTGGATTTATTTTTCCCAACCAGTGACATGATTCGTTTACCGGAAATGCTGGCAGAAAAGTGGCTCGATGTTCAATTTAATTTTTCTTGCGACGATGATTATCTTTTGATTAAGCCGCAGTATCACCTTAAACACAAAGCTTTTGTGACTATCCAAACTGGTTGCAATAAGTTTTGTTCTTATTGTGTGGTGCCATATGCTCGGGGAAGAGAAAAAAATCGTTTAGCTGCTGACGTCTTAACTGAAATAAAAAGTTTGGCCGCTAATGGTTGTCTTGAAGTGACTTTGCTTGGCCAAGCAGTAAATACTTATCGGGCGGCTGATCCAGAAAGTTTTTCAGCCGCCAATCCTTACAAAGATCATTTTGCCGCCCTACTTTGGGAAATTGATAAAATTCTTGGCATCAAAAGAATTCATTACACTGCACCGTACCCTAATCACATGACCGACGAGGTAATTGACGCTTTAACTCTACCGGCTCAGGTTAATTTTTTGCACCTACCGGTCCAGTCTGGTGACAATGAAATTCTTCGGCGCATGAACCGTCGTTATACGAGCGAAGAGTATCTGGAGATTGTTAAAAAAATAAAAACTTGTTGTCCAAACATTGCTTTGGGTACAGATATCATCGTGGGTTTTTGCGGTGAGACTGAAGAACAATTTGAGCGAACCCTCGATTTATATCGTCAGTGTGATTTTGATATCAGCTATCATGCCCAGTATTCTTCGCGGTCCGGAACTCTGGCCGCCAAAGCTTTTAAAGACGATGTAACTAAAGAAGAAAAGGAGCGTCGTTGGCGAAAAATTCAAACTTTGATGGAAGAAAGTACTCTGCGAAAAAATCAAAAATTTGCCGGTCAGACTGTTGAGGTTTTAGTTGATCGTTGTGATGAAAAAGGGAAGTGTTGGGGTAATACACGCGAAATGAAAGTTGCTTGTTTTTCTGGCTCGTCTGACTTGATCGGCACGATTGTTAAAATGAAAGTTGAGCGACCAGATGTTTGGGCGTTGTTTGGTTCAAAAGCTGAATAAAAAAACCGCCGGAATTTTTACGCCGGCGGTTTTTTATTTTTTTATTTTTTTTCAGCTTCTGCGGCGGCTTCTTCATCATCTTCTGCCGCTGCTTGTTCAAGCAAAAACAATTGTAACTCTACCCCCAGACTGGCGGCTTCGGTTACCAAAGATCTAAATTTGGTATCTGTAGGAGACATTCTTTTTAGATTTTCACGAGCAACAAGATAATTTGCCAGTTTTTGTTTAAAATCTGGATCAAAATTTTTTTCGCGCTTTAATTTTTTGGGGAAATCTTTATCACAAGTATCTAAAAACAGAAGATCTTCTAAAAGCACACCAACAGTTTCAACCGGTTGTTGTATTTTAGGAAGCCGTTCGGGGTTAAAACTAAATCCGCGGTCTGAGAAGATTTGTTGTTGTTCGTTTTCATAGACTTGATAGGCAACTAAATAACGAGCATAGACTCTTTTAAGAGCGTTTTTAAGGTTTTTTTCCGTGTTTTCTGAATCCAATCTGTTCATTTTTTCTGAAAAGTCTTGGTTTTGCCGCTCTAGTCTTTGATCAGATTCTAATAACTTAGCATATTCTTCTAGTTGTCGTTCTAAGAAATTAGTCGGTTCAGGCGTTTCTCGGTCATCAGTGATTTGTTGAGAAATTCCTGTTCCCCAATCCTTAAAAGCTTTTTCGTAAGTTTGATGAAGAAGGCTATTACCCATTGGGTTTTTGGCCAATTCTTGATGTCGAATACTAATTTTAAGATTTTGGGCGGCTTGATTAAGTTGTGCCAAAGCTTCAATGTCTTGATTAATTAATTGTATTTGTTCGTGCGATAGTTGCGCCCCGTCATCATTTGTCAGAGGAGTAGTTTTTTCTGCCAGAAGTAGCCAGTTTTTTAGGGCATGTTCATAAGCATTATAAAAACTTGATAAATTTTGGGCACCAGAACCTAAAAATTCCATTTTCTGAACTATGTTTTTGTGTTCAAGTAAGGCATCAGCCGCCCACGATTTACCGGCGTAATTTTCAGTGGCGAAATTATCAATAGTTGGTTTAATTTCTGGGCTAACTTTAACTCCGCCAGCATCAAGATTAGAATCAGTGTTATAAAAGTAAGAATCAGAGACCCGATCAAAAGAAAGAGACTTCCCAGAAGTATCAAAATAAGCCGGAACCAAATTTCCTGTCTTTTGATTGCGTTGAACGCCAACAACCAAATTATTAATCGCCTCATGATTTAAACCGGTTGTTAAAAGCTTGGCCTCACTAGCAATTCTTTCGGCCAAATCATTGATCGATTCTGAACTCTCGGCCTCGGTTAAAAGACCGGGTCGATTTTTGAGCTGATTTTTAAAAATAGCAATAAGCCGGTTGTGGTTATTATCAGCACCAACCGTGCCATTTTTAGTCACCTCTTGCCAGGCTTTGGCTTTTTCGATTTTAAGTTTACTAACAAAGTTTTCAAAAGTTTCTCGGTGTTGGATATTGTCTTTTAAGCCTTCGATAACCATGCTGCCTATTTCTCCAAAATTACTGTTTTTAGGTTCTACATCTTGATCGGCTCGGCCTTCGGCATGGCTGCCACCACGGAAAATAAGACCCGTTAAAGCCAGTCGCCTGGCCCATTTAGAACTAAAAAGATTACTTAAAAAACCACCATTCTTTGCCTCTGGTTTTTTGGGACCGCCACCATCAGATGAACCGCCACCAAACAAACGGCGCCACCAACTTTGTCGTGGCTGAGAAGGTTGTTGTGATGTGGTTGAAATTGTTTCTGGTTGGACTAGCGGTGTTTCTGGTTCTGAGGGAGCGGATTCCGGTGTCTCAGTTTCCAGTTTGGGAAGCACGTCAGAAATATCTTCGGTAACGCCTTCGTGGTCTTCTATTTCAGGCGTTCCAGTTCCCGTTTCAGGAGATTGGGCGGGAGGATTTTCTGGGGTTTGTGGTGTATTGGTTGGTTCTTCTTCTTCCTTTTCTGCATTTACTGTTGTTGCAAATTTTATTTCATTTAATAGAATTATTGGTTTTGGTTGTGGAGAGGTTTCATTATAAGCGTCTGGAACTGGAATCAGAAAAGGAAAAACAGGTTCAGACATTCCAGATAGTGAAGGTTCTTGGGCTAGCGGCTGATACGTGGTTGCGAGATTTTCTGCTGTTGTTGGTGTTGCAATGAGTGTTTCCGATGCCGAGGTTATAGCATGGGAGTCACTTTCGTGATAGGCGTTTGGAACAGGAGAAGAAAAAGGTTCAGGCGTTTCGGACGGATATTGAAGTGCGGTTTCAACATCAGATAGATAAGAAGTTTCGGCTTCCGGAGCAGGTGTTTCTGGGGGTGTTAGTGTTGTTTCTGGAGCAGAAGTTGCCTTTTGGTCAAAAATAATACCAGGCCATCTTATTTTTATTGCCGCTGATAGCTTTGAGTTAAGGGACGGATTAGTGATTTTATCAACGATAATTTTTGCTAATTCTGCACTTCCTCCCGGTTTTTTTTTTTTATTTCTTGGAAAAGTCTTCGCACAAGTTGTTCAACTCCTTCACCTATTTCTCGAGCTTCTTTAAGAATTTCGGTAGTTTTTAAGATGTTTCTCCTTGGTTCAATACCCGGGTTTTTTATCGGGGTTTCACTAAAACTAGGTGGACCAGCAACATCGTTTGTAAAGGGTTGACCGCCAGTGTCGATACTGCTATCAACTAATGGTTGTTTGGTTTTTAGTGGCTCTCCTTGGTTAGAAAAGTCTCTTTCATAAGTAGACATAAAAAGATAAATTTGTGATTAAAGTTGTTTTATTATAGCATAAAAAGGCTATGAAATCAAAAATTATTGTTATTGTTGGACCAACGGCTTCGGGAAAGAGCGATTTATCTTTAAAATTAGCCAAAAAGTTTAATGGCGAGATTTTGTGTGTGGATTCAAGGACGGTTTATAGAGGGATGGATGTGGGGACGGCTAAACCGTTTGGAGGGGAGGAAAGGGAGGGAAAGGGAGGGAAAGGGAGGGAAAGGGAGGTTTATTTGGTTGAAGGAGTTCCGCATTTTGGTTTAGATTTGATTAATCCAGATGAAGAGTACAACGGCGCGCTGTTTAAGGTTTATGCGGAAAAAGTGATTGCCGATATTTTGTCTCGGGGTAAATTGCCGATTCTGGTTGGTGGCACTGGGCTTTGGTTAGATATGATTATTGATAACCTGGAATCGCCAGAGGTCGAACCGGATTCAGTTTTACGATCTGAATTAGAAAAAAAGACTTGTGAAGAATTATTTATCGAATATCTAAAATTAGATCCTGATGGCGCGTTAGCGATTGATAAAAAAAATAAACGACGATTGATTCGGGCGCTTGAGGTTTGTCAAAAAACCGGTCGGCCATTTTCGGTTTTACGTCAAAAAGGGGCAGAGAAGTTTGAGGCTTTATGGTTAGGAATTGAGGTTGAAAAAAACGTACTTAACGAAAGGATCAATAGGCGAGTCGACGAAATGATAAAAAATAGATTATCGGCAGAAGTAAAACGATTAAAAGAAAAATACGGTTGTGAGGTTTATTCAATGTCGGGGATTGGTTACCAGGAATTTTGTCACGGTTTTGTCCGTAGGGGCGAATGGCCGTTCGCCCCTACGGACATTAATGAAATTGCCGAGGAAATCAAAAAAAATACCAGGCAATATGCCAAACGGCAAATGACCTGGTTTAAACGGAATAAAAAAATTAATTGGGTGAAGGATTTAGGGGAAGCAGAAAATTTGGTAAAAAGTTTTTTGGGTCCTCACCCCCGCCGTCGCTCGGGCTATAGCGGGCAGGCCTAATCCCTCCCCCTACGTTCTACCCCTCTCTCTTTTCTCTCCCCCAGAGAGAGAAGATTAAATTAAGCCCCTCTCCCTGGGGGAGAGGCTGGGTGAGGGGTTGAAGTGGGGAGGGGTGAGGGGTGAGGAAGTTATTTATTTAGTAATTCTTCTAAAATTGTTCTGGTCGCTGTTGGTTCGGCTTTGCCGCTAGTTTCTTTCATGATTTGACCAAGGAAAAATTTTAATAATTGTTTTTCGCCATTTTTATAGCGAGCGGTTTCGGTTGGACAACCAGCAATGATTTTTTCAATAACCGTTGCTAACTCGGATTCATCGGAGACAAGATTAAGTGACCTATCTTCTAAAATTTGTTCAGGGTCAGCGCCGGTTTCAACCATTTCATTAAGAATAGTCAGGCCGTTCCGAGTCGAAAGTTTGCCTTGAGCGACCATAATAACAAATTCAGCAAAATTCTCTGGGGTAATTTTTTGTTCATGGAAACTCAGATTTTTTTCTGTCAAAATACCGCCCAGTTTAGAAATTAACCAACCGCAAGCCAGGTGTGAAAGGCGGTGTTTTTCTTTTTCTTGCCATTCATTTTCCCCCTCTCCCTCGGGGAGAGGGGCTAGGGGTGAGGGCAATGACTCCATCCACGCAAAGAGTTCGGAAAAAGTTTGTTCAGAAAAATCAGCCAGTTCTGGATTTTCTGTAAGATGTCGGGCTTCTTCGCTATTAAGCGCATATTCATCAACTAAGCGGCGGCGACGAGCCGCTGGAAGTTCGGGTAAAGTGGGTTTAAGTTGTTCGATTATTTCGCCAAGTTCTAGGGCCGGAATATCCGGCTCAGGAAAATAGCGATAATCTTCGGCCGCTTCTTTAGTGCGCTGATCTTCAGTAATTTGTTTAGTATCATTCCAACCTCGAGTTGAGGAAACGGCTGGTGGGGAATCGAGTTGCCAGAGTTTTGATTGGCGCTGAATTTCGTATTCAATGGCTCGTTCGACAGCTTTGAAGGAATTAATATTTTTGATTTCTGATTTCGGATTTAATAAAGCACCGATGACACCACCAGCTTTATCGATTTCGCGCATTGAGACGTTGACATCACACCGTAATTCGCCTTTTTCCATGTCAGCGTTAGAAACCCCTAGGGCCTTGGCAATCAAACGAAGCTCTTGTAAAAAAGTTTTGGCTTCGCGAGCCGTCCGAAAATCTGGTTCGGTGACGATTTCGACCAGTGGTGTACCAGCCCGATTAAAATCCACATAAGTTTTGCCTTCAGCCCCATGAAAAGATTTGGCCGAATCTTCTTCTAAATGAACTCGGGTGATGCCGATTTTGGTTTGTTCGCGTTCACCAGCCGGGACAATTAAATCAAAAAAACCATGCTCAGCAATTGGCACGTCGTATTGAGAAATTTGATAACCTTTTGGCAGGTCAGGATAAAAGTAATGTTTGCGATCGAATTTGGTTGAAGTATTAATTTTACAACCAAGAGCCAAACCAACTAAAACAGCAAAGCGAACGGCTTGCTCATTGGGGACGGGTAGGGTGCCGGGATGACCTATACAAATCGGACAAGTGTTTTTATTGGGTGATTCAGCTTCCTCCCCCTTCGCCGGGCTTCGGAGGACGCTGTCATTAAGACAACCGCAAAACATTTTGCTTTTGGTTTTGAGTTGAACGTGGATTTCTAAGCCAATGACTGGTTCGAGGAGTTTCATATTGTTACGAATTACGAAAAACTACGAAATTACGAACAGGGAACAGCGGATTAAGATTCCACGGTTTTATTTTTTGTTATATCCAAATACAACAAAGTCATATAAACGGCGACTAACGGCATAACAAAGGTTTCAAGAACCGTAGCAATAATGTCAGCCCAAAGGGGTGGGGTTGGACCAAAGACCGTGTCAAAAGATGAACCAGTAATTAAGGCCAGGCCCATAATAATTAATCCACTAATCACGGTTGCGGTTAAAACAATAGCCGCTGGTCCGATTAAAAGACGCCATAAAACCGGCCAAAATTTTCCTCGAACCAATTCGCGGCTAAATGAAAGGGCGGCCGTACCTTTTTTGTTATCAAGAATAGCGGCCATTTGCGAGAGAGAAAACCAAACCCAAAAAATTATGCCAGGAACAATGAGTAGAATAAATCCGCCCAGAATAACCAGAGCTTCAAGTAGGGCCACGAAAACTACTGAAGGTAAAATTTGCCAGACTTTGGTTTGTTGATTGGTTATGGAAATTTTTTCGGTTTTGATTAGATCGCGAATTAGTAAGGGAATTAAAATTACTAGCCATAAGCCCACTAAGCCCTGGGCAACATTACAGAGAGTAATCAAAGTGTCCAAAAATAAATTGTTAGCCGTTGATAGTGAGATTAAAACCATGGCGGCGTAAGGCAACAAAAGCCAGGCCGCATAGCCAGCCAAAAGTTTGAAGTGCTTTTTATATAATTCTAAACTTTGGGTTAAAAGTTCCGATAGAGCAAGCATATTATTTTTTTGTTTCTTTTAAGCTGTTAAAAAGCAAAAAGTCGACCAAGGTAATTAACGGGGTGAAAAAAATTGAGCCAGCGGTTAGTAAAATTAATAAGCCAATGGTTTCGAGCCTAACTAATAAATTGATATTTAAACCAATAAAAAGAGTAACAAGTTTATCAATAGCCGAACTTAGTAAACCTTCGATAATTAAAAAAACGGCAATAAAAACTATTTTAACTATCAGCAAGCGGAAAAGCGTTGGCCAAAAGCGGCCAAGAATTAATTCGCGACTTTTTTTAATGGCTTTTTTGCCATGTTCATGATCGATAATTAGAAAAAAGGGCGCAAAAGCAAAGTCAATTAGCCAGCGGATAGAGAGAACGGTGGCCAGAATTACTCCCAAGACAGTTAAAATAGTGCCAATAACCGAAAGAGTAGATATATTAAATTGAAAACCAGACCAATTAATCAACAAACCAGGCAAAACAGTTAGCCATGTGGCTATAAAAATTCCAAAAATTATCAAATTAACCAAAACACAAGGCAAAAACAATTTCCAACTAGTGTGCGACAAAGAAGAGAAAGTTTCGGATTTTTTTTCGTTTAATCCGGCCATGGCCTTAACCAGTAAAATAAAAACCCATAAACCGATAATCGGAGTTATTAAAAATCTATTAAGGAAGCTAATGACCGACCCTATTTTTTGCCACCAAGTAAATACCGAGTTGGCGGCTGTAATGTCTGGCTGTAAAGCAATGCTAATAATTCCCAATAATCCAGGAATTAAAAGCCAGGCTGAAAGTCGCAAGAGCGGACGAAGTTTACTGCGATAAGTTTCCCACGACTGGTCGATGAGTTGGCCGACGGAAATTAGTTGAGGCATATTGATTTTATATTGTTCGTAGAAACAGGACCTTGTTCTGTTTCTTACAGAAAAAATTACCGTTTAAATTATAGCAAAAAATTCACCAAAACCAAAGGGTTCGGGTGGACAAAACGAGGTTGGTTGGTAAAAACCTTCGTGTTTTTCTTCGTTGGTTTTTTGAATAAGATATTTAGCTAAAATTTGTCTTATTTTTAAAATTTTGTTAATCTTACATTAAAGTAATCTATATTATACCACTATGAAAAATATTCCTTTTACAGCTTATATTGAGCAAGACGAAGACGGTATGTTTATTGGTTCTGTTCCTGCGGTTCCCAGTTGTTATGCTGAGGGCAAAACCCAAAAAGAAATGTTTAAAAATTTACAGGCGGTTTTGAAACTTTGTCTTCGAAACGTCGATGTGAAGGAAATAGAAAAAACCAGATTTGTCGGCATTCAAAATTTAGAAATTAGATATGCCTAAACTTGTTCCGATTAAACCAAGGCAGTTGGTTAAAATTTTGATCTCTTTAGGTTTTAAAGAACGGGATGCCGAAGGCTCACATATATTTTTTGCCCATCTTGACAGTAGAACAACGGTAATCCCGATTCATAACAGAGAACTTAGTAGGGGACTTTTGAGAAAAATTTTAAACGACATCCAGATTTCCGTAGAAGAATACGATAAATTAAGAAAATTTTAATATATTAGAAATTATTGTGATGGCAGTATAAGAAACATCGGCAGAACAGGATTGAGTTAAAGAAAATAAAAAATCACCAAACTTGGTTAGTTGGTGATTTTTTTTGATTGTCCAAGTATTTTTTATTTTTGATAAGTGGTAAAAGTAAAGCCCTCATGTTTTTCTTCGTTGGTTTTTATCCAAATGGTCGGATCAATCGTCGGAAAAGTTGCGTCGCCGTCAACATCGCCGCTAACGTGAGTGATTTCCAGGCGATCGGCTAGGTCAATAGTTTGTCGATACATTTCCGCACCGCCAATAACGAAAATTTGTTCGTTGTCGTGATTTTTTAAAGCGGTTTCAAGGTCTTGATAAACAAAAGTTCCGACTGGGGCTGGGTAATCAGTTTGTCGGGTAATGACAATATTTTTTCGGTCAGGCAGGGGTTTACCAAGCCGAGCCACAATTGATTCAAAAGTTTTTCGGCCCATAAGGACAGTATGACCAGTTGTCAGTTGTTTGAAATGTTTTAAATCCTCCGGCAGATACCAGGGCAGTTCGTTGTTTTTGCCAATAACGCCATTGGCGGCAACCGCGGCGATGAGAGTTAGCATAATTTTAATGAGTCGATAACCACTTAAAAAATTCTCGAATTTTATCTTGATATTCTTCGACGGTACCAATGTTGAGAATGGTATAATCGGCCATGGCGATTGGGCCGCCTTTGGCTAGGTTTTCGATTTCGGCCACATCGCGAGCCGCCGCGGCTTCATGAGAAAAATTATGATTTCGTAGAGCAGTATCTTTACTGTCAGGAAAACGTTTTTCTAATCTTTGATAACGAATTTCTGGCGGGGCATAGACGGCCACAATAATTAAATTCTGGCCATATTTTTCCTTGAGAATTTTATATTCTTCCCAGCTATACAAACCATCGCCAACCACGTGACCGGTTTTTAAAAGATCATCAAATTTTGGAATATTCAAAATGGCCATGACGCCCATGCCATATTGTTTACGAAAATTTTCTCGAATTTCTCGCTGCAAGGCTTCGGTTGGCGGCTCGCCACGACGTTTTGTTTCATCAAGAACCACTTGTCCGAACCGGACAAAACCATAACCTTCCTTAACCAACATGTCAGAGAGTAGACTTTTACCACTCCCACACATGCCGACCACGGCGACAAGCTTATTAGGCATATTAAAAACCACCGATATTGGCGATTTCGGCTTTAATAGCTGGATGCGGTTCGTAGCCTTCTAAAGTAAAATCTTCGTATTTAAAATCGTCAATATTTTTAATTTCTGGATTGAGTTTCATAGTGGGGAACGGTTTGGGTTCCCGTGAAAGCTGAAGTTTGGCTTGGTCAAAGTGATTGGAATAAAGATGAACATCGCCAAACGTATGAACAAATTCTCCAGGTTTAAGACCAGTGACCTGGGCCACCATCAATAAGAGAAGGGCATAGCTCGTGATATTAAAAGGTACGCCTAAAAACGAATCAGCACTTCTTTGATAAAGGCCAAGATTTAAAACGCCATCACCAGTTACTTGAAATTGAAAAGTGGTGTGGCAGAAAGGCGGTACTTCGTTGGCATTGCCGGGCGAAGCCATGGCATAAATAAAGTCCGGGTTCCAGGCTGAAACAACATAAGATTTGCGGAATGGTTTATCTTTAAGACCCTGAATACACCAACCTAATTGATCGATTTCTCGACCATCAGCAGCTGGCCAGCGGCGCCACATGCGGCCATAAACACAAATCAAATCACCCCAATTTTTAACAAATTTACTTTCAGCCGACTCGGCTTTAATTTTGGCGATAAAATCTTCCTGAGTCATGTCTTCGGCTGGCGCGTCTTTTACACAATGTTTGTGATATCTTTTCCAAGCCCATTCATCCCAAATGTGGACGTCGTTGTCGACCAAATATTTAATATTTGTATCACCGCGTAAAAACCAAAGCAGCTCCACAATTATGCCTCGATAAAAAACTTTTTTTGTCGTTAAGATCGGGAAACCTTGTCGTAAATCAAAGCGAATCTGTCGACCAAAAAGAGAGCGGATGCAGGGTGGTTCCTCACCTTTATCAGCGTATTGTTGCAAGACTTCAGGGGTAAAAAATAATTTTTTGTCTGAGCCATTATCGATGATGTCTTGAAGTAGGCCCAGATATTGTTGTTCGGGATGGGACATATATTTGCGGGTTATTTTTTTAAACTTGAACCTCTTTTTTATTATCTGAGGAAACTCGGCCGCCTTGCCATTGACCGCGATACTGATTGCCTTCGCCCAGTACTTCCCAAAAAACAATATGAACAATTCGTGAGCCCATTTCCACTTCAAATTCGCAAGGCCCGGCATTAAATAGTAAGAAGGATAATTCACCCTTGTAACCAGGAGCAATATTGCCGCCCTGCATCATAATTCCCGAACGATAAAAAGTACTTCGTAAAGTCATGATCGAAGTTAGATTCATTGGAAAATTAACCTTTTCGACAATTGTAGCCAAAAAACATTCGCCCGGTTTAATAATTACTGACGATTTTTTGGTTTCATTAAATTGAGCGATAAGTTCGGCTTCTGGTGTTGATCTTTCTTCTAATCCCATAAAACCGCGACCAGAAATTTTGTGGAGTTTTCCTAATCGCAAATCAAACCCCGCACCTTCGGGATTATTAAGTTCGCGATCGCAAAGATTTTCGACCAGATTGATTTCTTTTACGAGTTCGTGAAGTTTTTGAATGCCTAAAATCATATTTTTATATTTTTAATTCATCTCACCACCCTCCCGTCATTGCGAGGAGCTCCGAGTTTTCTAGCGACGCGGCAATCTAAGAATATCTAGACAAGAGTTATTAGATTGCTTCCACCTTCGCTGGGCTATGGTGGACAAGTCGTCGCTCAGCGGCTTCGTTTCTCGCAATGACGAAATTTAAAACCATTTAAAATAGCTTGACGCATTTCGGGAGAGATTTTTAATTTGTTAATGTCTTTCGGACTTATCCAGAGATAACTTTCGTGTTCAGAACTTAATTTTAAACCTTTTATTGTTTTGAGCCGACAAATAAATTGTAGATCAAAAGTTTGAGTTTTTTGATCAGCCGATAAATAATTAAAGACATTGTATAGAACCAAAACTTTTACAGTTAAATTGGTTTCTTCTTTAATTTCTCTAACCAGGGCTTGCTCGGCTGTTTCGCCAAATTTTATTTTGCCACCAGGCATTTCAAAAAAATTTGGGAGGAGCTTTTCATTTGCTGAACGTTTTAACAGCAATATTTTATTCTGATACTTTATAAAGCCAGTGGCGCCCAACTTGAACATGTTTATTGTCCACAACCACCGCAACTACCAGTGCAAGAAGCACACGCCGACTCGCCGGTGTTAGTTATTCCTTCGGCCGGACAAGTATAAATTTTACCTTCGTATTTTCGAATAACAATATTTCTCATTTTAGCTAATTCCCAAGCTTCATCTTCTTCTTCGAATTTTTCGCCACCGGTTTGCATGCGTTTATAGACTTTATAATAAACAATCTCGGTTATTCCGGCATTATTAAAAGCTTTCATACAATCATAGCAAGGAAAGAGGGCGGTGTAGACCGTGGCTCCGCGAAGACGGGTGGCGTCTTGGGCATTAATAATGGCATTAATTTCAGCATGGGCACCACGGCAACGACGAAGTTTTTTAGTAACCGGATCACCATCGACTTTGGCACAGCCAACATCGGCATCAATGCAATGCAAATCGCCTTCGGTTGGACCGTTGTAGCCCATGGAAACGATGCGTTTATTATTATCAACAATAATTGCTCCAGCCATATGATAACGGCAGGCCGTACGTTCTGAGGCAATTAAGGCCATGTTCATGAAAAGTTCATCCCAAGAAAGGCGAGAAGTTCGAGGTTTTTTAATATCCATAAAGATAAAAAAGGCGTTTTTTAGTTTGAATTCTTTGTAATAGCGTACCTGTCTTTGACCGGAAACGGAAGTGGATAATGGGTGTCGTTGTAGGGGGGGCGGTTGATAGTCGTCTCTTGGGGGGATTAATAGTTAATTTAACGAATACAAAATCGCAATTTGGACAGCAAAAATTACCAAAGCTTCAATAAGAAAAAACCAACGATTTTGGAACGATGATTTTTGATTGGCCAAAGATAAAAAGCCGCGGATCGGCAGGTAAAAACAAGTCATGGTCATGCCGACGGTGTAAGCGACGTGGCTTGGTTCAGCAAAAACCGGATCGGCTTGTTTGGCAATAATTAATTCGATTTCAAAAAGAACCGAAAGAAAAAAACTAAAAAATAATGGTGATAATTTTCCGATGGCAGTTTCCAATTTTTTTTGACCTTCTTTTTTAAGTTTTTGAATACTAGAAATCTGACTAAAAAAGTATAAGTAATACATTATAGTGATAACTGGAAAAATTATCGCGGCCAAAGCAAAAATCAAACTGGTAATAATTGGCTGCTGGCCAATTTTTATTTTCATTTTTTGGCGGTAAATTTTAAAACGTTCTTCAGTTTTTTCAATATCAAAACGAGATTCATCGCCAATTTCTTCTTGTCCACAAGCAAAGCCCCAAAGGGTAACCGAAGCAGCTATTGACGTTAAAATAACGATGGTAAAAACCGTGCCAGTCCAAGCCGGAGCGATGGCGTCATCAATACCGGTAACTGTCAGAACAAGAGTGTAAATCAAATTAAAAAATCCTAAACCCAAACCAACTATGACCAAAAGAATTTTTTTCCAATCTTTATTGGTCCATAATTTAGAAGGCGAGGAATCGGTTCTATTAAAAATAGAAAAGAAGGCTAAGAAAAAAGTAATAAAAATTAGACCAAGAAGTAAAAGTCCTAAATACGGCTGGATAGCTTCTGGTAAAAAACCATTGCCGTTTTTTACCGAATTATAAAAACCGATTAAGATTAAAAAATCAGCAATTAAGGTTATAAAAAAAGTCGTCATAAGTTATCTATATCATACAAGAAAGACGTCAAAACAAAAAATCGCCCCAAGCTTTTGGCGGGAGCGATTTTTAATTTTGTTTTAGGTGGGAATTTCAATGTGTAGCCCCGGACTCATGGTGGCACAAATGACGGCGTTTTCAATGTAGATACCTTTGGCCGCGGCGGGTTTAACTTTTTTAATAGCCTCGATTAAAGCTAAAAGATTGGCTTTTAATTTGGCTTCATCAAAAGATAAACGACCGAAAATTTGATGAACATTGCCAGTATCATCGTTTTTAAAACTAACTTTACCAGCTTTTTGTTCCTGAATCATTTTAGTGATGTTGGAACCAACTGTATCGGTTTTTGGGTTAGGCATTAAACCGCGAGGTCCGAGGATTTTGGCTAGTTTGGCTAGTTTGGGCATCATGCCAGGGGTGGCAATGGCGACGTCAAATTCGATAACACTGGTTTTTAGGATTTTTTCCATGACTTCTTCGTTGCCAATAATGTCGGCTCCAGCTGTTTTGGCCTCAGCTTCTTTTTCGGCTTCGATAAAAGCAATAACTTTTTTTGTTTTACCAGTTCCGTGGGGCAGAACAATTGTGCCACGAACTTGCTGATCGCCTTTGGTTGGATCAATACCCAGTTTGGCATGAAGTTCTACCGCGGCATCAAATTTGGTGGCTGGTAGGCTTTTAAGAATTTTTACGGCTTCATCGATGGAGTATTTCTTTTTGGCATCAACGAGTTTTTGGGCCGCTTGATAACGTTTGCTAGGCATATATTTGTTGTGGTGGTAACGCCCCGCCCTTCGCGAAGGGCGGGGCTCCCACGGAGTGGACGAAATTACGAATATTGGCGAATATACGAATTTGTTTTTTTAAATAATTACAACATTCGTATATTCGTACAAATTCGTAATTTCGTCCCCTCTTAATTAATAATTACTCGGTTTCCACACCCATTTGTTTGGCTGTGCCAGCAATAATACGCATAGCCATGGCTACATCAGTGGTGTTTAGATCAGGCATTTTCTTTTCGGCAATTTCTTTGAGTTGAGCTTTGGTTAGCTTGCCAACCTTTTCTTGCAATGGCTTGCCAGAACCGCTTTTAAGACCTAGAGCTTTTTTAATCAACTCTGAAGTTGGGGCAATTTTCATGATGAAGTCAAAGGTTCGATCTTCATAAACATTGATAATCACCGGAACAACTTCACCGCGACGATCTTGGGTAGCGGCATTGAATTTAACTACGAAATCCTGAATATTTAGACCGCGTTGACCGAGAGCTGGACCAACTGGTGGGGCTGGGGTAGCGGCACCACCCATAATCTGAAGTTTAATTTGGGTAACGAGTTTTTTGGCCATAGTGTTTTTGCTAGATGGATTCCTTTTAAGGGGCAACCATACTATGAATTAATTTTTTGTTAAAGTGATTGAGTGATGGAGTCTTGGAGTCGTGGAGTGAAGGAAGCTCTTATTTTAAGAAATATTCTTCCATAACTCCACAACTCCATGACTTTACACACTCCACGACTTTTAGATTTTTTTAACTTGTAAAAAGTCCAACTCAACCGGGGTTTCGCGGCCGAACATGTTGACCAGAATTTTGACCTTGCCACGAGCTTCGTCGAATTCAGAAACCTTACCTTCGAAATTTTTAAATGGGCCATCGGTAATTTGCACCAAAGCTCCAACTTCAATTTCCATTTTAAATTCCGGTTCTTCAACTCGGACGCGTTTCATTAAAGCTTCAATTTCTTCTTCGGCAATTGGGGTTGGGGTAGTGCCAGTGCCGATAAAGCCAGTGACGTTTGGGGTGTTGCGAACCACATACCAAGAATCATCGGTTACTACCATTTCAACCAAGACATAGCCCGGGAAGATTTTTTCTTCAATGGTTTTTCGTTTGCCGTTTTTGATTTTAATTTTTTTTTCTTTAGGCACCAGAATATCAAAAATTTTATCAGACACATCCATGGTTTCGATACGCTGTTTTAAGCTATCGGCCACGGCTTCTTCATAACCAGAATAAGTGTGAATGGCGTACCAGCGACGCCCGTGTTTGGCTACTTGTTTTGGCATAAATTCCTCCTATTTTCCTAGCTCGACCAACTTGTCGAGACCAAGAGTTAGCGCCCAGTCAAGAATTGTAAAGAAAACTGCTATTAAGACTGTGACGCTGACAACAATCGCTGAATAGCGAAGGGTGTCTTTTTTTGATGGCCAAGTTACTTTGCCCAGTTCCTCTTTGGCTTCCTTAATATAACCAATGGGATCTAGGCGTTTTTTGGTGTTTTCCATAATTTTTTGAAGTTTTTAAAACCCCCGCCAGGGGATCTGCGGTTAGTATAGCAGATATTAAAAAATCAGCAAGAGGTAAAAGTGAATTAAAAAACCACGCCTGCGGCTAGCCGAGGAGTGGTTTTTGACTAGTAAAATTATCGAGTAACAGTAATGGCCGAACCGCCTTCTGGATCGCAGGCACCAACTTCAACCGTGCCAGTGGAATTGCGGGAAACGTAATAGTCGGTTTTGGCGGCTGTGCCACCGGAAGGATCCATAGGAACACTACCAAGATAACCGCCAGTAACTAGAGCCGCGAGATCAGCACAGGCAGCTTGGGTGGTTTGGGCTGTGCAACCAGTGTTACAACCAGTAGCATCAGTACCAATGGTATAAAAACTACCAGCAGTTAGAGCGGCAACCGTGGCTGGGTAATCGCCATCGTTATCGACTTGGTAGGTTTTGAGAGCAGCGGCAACGTTTTCGACATCAGTATGACGACGGGCATCGCGAGCATCAATAAAACGTTGACCAGGATTTAAGGCCACAAAAACCACCGCGGCTAGCACGGCGATAATGGCAATAACGATGAGGAGCTCAATAAGAGTAAAGCCTCTTTCGTAATTTTTGCGCATAAGAAAAAGAGTTATTTTTTTAAAAATCATTTTTATTTTAGCACAAAGACCAAAAAAATGTTGTTTTTGTTTTATTTTTTGTGGATAACTTTATTTTAGAGTATAATATTGTCATAAAAATTTATGCCCTTAATAAATAAAAAAACAAAAATTAATCCAGAAGCAGTTGAGTCGTCAGAGAGTTTGTTAAAGAATAAAAATTCTGATCCTACGGCCAAGGCTGATAAAAAAGCGGTCGAAGAATGCATTAAAAAAGCCGAAGCCGGTATTAATAAAGACGCTTTGGTCAAACTCTTTGACCAAATAATGGTTTATGCCCATCTTTGTCGAGCTTCAGATATTCATTTGGAACCTTGGAAAAAATACGGAGCGGTTAGGATTCGCATTGATGGCATTTTACGCGACGAATTTCAGTTAGATTCTTTAATTTTTATTCAGCTCATTGCCCGATTAAAAATTTTAACCAAAATGCGGACTGACGAACACCATGCGCCACAAGATGGTCGGTTTAAATTTATTAGTCCGCTAGGCGACGTTGATGTTCGTGTTTCAATTATCCCAACTGCTGGCGGCGAGAAAGCGGTTCTTCGTCTTCTTTCCAGTCAATCACACCAACTAACCTTGGAACAACTAGGTTTCTCACCAGAAGATTTACAGCGAGTGGAAAGGGCGGTGCGAAAACCATGGGGCATGATTCTGGCCACTGGGCCGACAGGCAGTGGTAAAACCACTACGGTTTATGCCATTCTTGAGGTTTTAAATAAACGTGAAGTTAATATCGTAACAATTGAAGATCCGGTTGAGTTTGAAATTCCCGGGATTAATCAGAGTCAAGTTGATCACGTGGCTAAGTTAACTTTTGCCACCGGCCTTCGTTCTTTACTTCGTCAGGATCCTGACATTGTTATGGTTGGTGAAATTCGTGATCAGGAGACAGCTAAGATCGCAGTTAACGCGGCCATGACTGGACACAAATTACTTTCCACTTTACATACCAACGACGCTTCCACCACCATTCCGCGGATTATTGATATGGGCGTGGAACCGTTTCTCATCGCTTCAACTCTTTTGTGTTCGGTGGCCCAACGTTTGGTGCGACGAGTTTGCGATAAATGTGCGGGTAAAAAAGAGTTTAGTAAAAAAGAAGCCCAAGTGATTTTTGGTGAAGAAGTAGTTAAAAATCTTTTTGGTGACAAAGACACGGTTTTGGTGGCGGAAATTAAGGGTTGTGATGCTTGCGCCCAAACTGGTTATCACGGTCGAATTGGTATTTACGAGGTTTTGGAAAATTCTCCGGGTATTCAGGAAAAAATTATTCGTCGAGCTTCGAGCGCCGAGATTGATGAATTGGCAAAAAAAGAAGGCATGACTTCGATCGCCCATGACGGCGTGAGAAAAATTTTATCTTTTCAAACTACGGTTGAGGAGTTAGTTCGCGTTATGCAAGAGTAAACCTATGGATTTTAAACTTACTCTTAAAAGCCAACCGCGATTAAAACATGTTGAATTACTTTTATTTACTAAATACTTGTCGGTTCTTTTGCGTTCCGGTTTGCCGCTCGATGAATCACTCGACATTTTAAATAAACAAAGCAAAAAGAAAAAGAGTGCTTTAGGAGAAATTTTAACTAGTCTGACTAATTTCATTCGAACCGGAAAAACTTTGGCCGATGGTTTGGTTTTGTACCCTAAAACTTTTACGCCGGTTTATTTAAACATGATTCGGGCCGGTGAGGCTTCGGGAACCCTGCAGGATAACCTCGATCAGTTAGTTAAACAATTAGAAAAAGAGCATGAGCTAACGCAAAAAATTCGCGGGGCCATGATGTATCCGGCAGTTATTTTTACGGCCGGTTTAGGTATCGCGATTTTTATTGTGGTTTTTATTTTGCCGCAAATTACCGGACTTTTTGCCTCTTTAAAAGTTGAATTACCTTTCACTACTCGAGCGATTTTTTGGTTGTCTAATTTTATTCGTTTTCAGTGGTCGTGGCTTTTAATCATTATTTTTTTAGTGACCGTTGGTTTTAATATTACTTATCGTCTTAAAGTTTTAAAACCATTTTTTCACGGCTTTTTTCTTTGGCTGCCGATCACAGGTAAGTTAACTAAAGAAGTAAATTTAGCTCGAAGCTTTAGATTAATGGGCACGCTTTTAAAAAGCGGTTTACCAATTAGTGAGGTTTTAGAAACCGCTCTTAAAGTACTGCGAAATATCCGTTATATTAATATGTTTACAGCGGTGAAGGATGGTGTGGCTCGAGGTAATACAGCGACTTCGGTTTTGGAAAATTATCCTAACCTGATTTCGCCTTTAGCCATGCGTTTGATTTTAGTTGGTGAGGAAACTGGAACTCTGGGAGAAATGTTAATGTATCTGGCCGAGTTTTACGAAGAAGAAATTGAAGATGAAACTAAAAATCTCACCTCTTTACTTGAACCAGTTTTGATTGTCGTGATTGGTTTTGTTATTGGTTGGTTAGCGGTTTCTATTTTATCGCCAATTTATAAAGTGGTTGGGTCGGTTTAAAATATGAAAACCAAAAAAGGCTTTACTCTTTTAGAGACAGTTTTAGCCGTGGGAATTTTAAGCCTGCTTTTTTTTCTGGGTTTAAATATCGTGACTTCTACCCAAAAAACTGCTTCTCGACAGAGTGCTAAAACCATTGAACAAATTTTTCAAACTGCGGCCACTCGCGCTCGTGATGGAGTTAATGGTTCGGCTTGGGGTGTCTACATTCCGTATGATGAAGCAACTCGAAGCACCACCGAAGCTATTTTGTTTTCCGGAATAAGTTATGCGGCTCGTAATGTGGCGTTGGACATTGTTTATCCTATAAGTTCGCAACTAGATTTTACCTCTTTTAAAAATAATCCAGCCTCGATTGGTAATGACCACGAAGTGGTTTTCGCTTATTTGACCGGGCAGACTAGTAATACTGGTTTTTTGATCATGGATTTTTTTGAAGACTCAATGATGATTTCTTTTTCGGCCACGGGTTTGCCGGTGGTTGATCCGTTATGATAAACGCTTTGACAAACAACAGGGGTTTTGTTTTTTTGGAAGCTTTGTTAGCTGTGGGTTTGATAATGATTTTTCTTTCGGCCATCGGCGGTTTGTTTTTTATAATCGCCAATGGCGGAGTTCGTATTCACCAATCCGAGCAAGCCAATTTGCTGGCTCATAGCGGTTTGGAAGCCTTGCGAACCGTGGCTTTTGACGACCTGAGTTTAACTTCGTCTGGTCAGCCAGTTTTTTCCAGTCCAAGATGGACAGTTGTGGCTGGTCCAGAAACTGTCGAAAGTTTTACCAGAACCGTTCGAGTTGAGGAAGTTCAGCGCGATGCTTCTTGTAATATTGTTGCGACCGGCGGTACGGTTGATCCAGACAGTAAGTTTATTGAAAGCGAAGTGGTTTGGCAGGATTTGCTTGGACGTTCGCATCAAATTTTATTGACGAGCTTAAAAACTCGTTGGAACGATCCGCAAGGCCCGTGTTTTCAACCATCGGCAGCGGCTAGTTTAATTTTTCATATAGAATTTACTTATTGGTATGGCGGCAAACAGTTGCGGGAGCTTTATTTGGAAAACGGTGGTTCAATTCCGTTTACTATGACGGCCATGACTTTAAGTTGGGATAATGCCAATCAAATTCAACAAGTTTTTCTTAACTCCACTAAAATTTGGTCAGCGGCTGGCCCGGGTTTGCCATCAGGTAATCAATCTTCGGGCGTGCGTCTTGATATTCAAGATTACACCATGAACCCCGGTGATTATTTTGAAATGAACAAAACCCAGTTTGATCGAGCCATGGCGGGAACAACCTTGATTTTAAATATTGAATTTTCTGACGGTTCGATTTTTACTTCGGATCCTTTTACTCCAGAATAATTTATGATTCTTAGAAACCAAAAAGGCATTACTCTAATTGAAACACTTTTGGCAGTGACAGTTTTGATTATCGTTTTACCGGTTTTGGTCTTATCGCTTATTCGTTTAAATAAAGAGTCAGCTTATTTTAGTGTTCGCCAGAGAATTGATAGCTCACTGTCTTTGATTTTAACAAATTTATCAACTGAATTAATTTCAGCTCAATCGTTCGGAGTTTCTACTAGTGTTTTAGAAGTAAATCCCAGCACTTTTTCTTTTGTTGATAAAAATGGTTTAACCGTGATTATTGATTGTCCAACCGCCACGGTTTCCTTATCTGGTGGCGACCAAACGATTCATCGTCTGCGTTTGCGACGGGGGACTACGGAAACTGTTTGGTTAACTGATTCTGACGTGGATGTTACTGATTGGACAGTCCAAACTGTTCGAAATAGTGGGGGAGATTTAACAGGTCTAAGAATTCAAACCACTTTGGCTATGAATAATAAAAACGACCAACCTTTTCAAAATGCTGGTTCGTCAATTGATTTTACTTTAGTTATTCCACTGTCAGTAACTGAATTATGAGTTTTTTGTTTAAAAATTTTTCTGCTCGGGGCATGTCATTAATTTTGCCGGTTTTGATTTTGGGCGCGGCTGGAATTTCAACTTTTCTTTTGTTGGCTTCAAATACGGCCGTTTCTTTAACTGATATTTTTTCACGACAAGATTCTTTACAATCGCGTGAATATCTTTTTGGCTGTTTAGACGAATATTTAGTTCATTTGCCAACTAACCCAGATTTTTCTCCGACCTCGTTGTTGGTTTTCGATACAGTTTGTACTGCCAGTGTTTCTGAACCAGTGATTGGAGAAAAACAAATTGTTCTAAATGTTACTAAGGGCGTGGTGACGAGACAGTTGACGGCGACGGTTCAATTAAGTCCTTTGTCGATAATTGAAATTACCGAACCTTAACTCGTAACTAACAAAATTATCCAGCCAGCGATGGCTAAAAATGGGCCAAAAGGAATTTGCGACTTCATAGTCGCTTTTTTAGTGGCTAATAAAAACAAGGCATAAATGGCACCAATAACATAAGCTAAGCCAATGGCCCAAATACCAAACCACAGGCCAAGCGCGGCGCCCAGAAAAAGTCCCATGCCAGTATCGCCGCCGCCTACCCAACGGCCGCGGGAAACGAGGTGCTGGAGGTAGAAGAAAGCGCCGCAAGTGATGGAACCTAGGTAAAAGGAAATGAAGGGGAGTGAAGGGAAGTTAAGGGGGGTTAAGAGGAAAGAAAAAGCAGAGTTAAAAATTAAGGCCACAATCGTCGCGGTTAAAGTGAATTTAAATGGTAGAAGGCCGGTGCGGGCGTCGACGAGAAAAAGTAAAATAAAAAAACCAGTAAAAATCAGATCGCGTAAAAGCAGCCAGTCAATTGTTGGGTGGATTAATCCAACGGTTAAGAACAAAAGACCGGAAATTAATTCAACAGTCGGTTCCTGCCAGCTAATAGGTTTTTTGCAAGACAAACATTGGCCGTGTAAAAAAATAAAACTAAAAATTGGTATCAGTTCTTTAGCTGAAAGAATTTTGTGACAATGAGGGCATTGTGAACGTTCGGGCCAATGAAATTTGGTTTTGGTTCGCCAAGCTGTGGCTGAAAGAAAACTGCCAAAACAAGTGCCGATAATGAAAAGGAAAAAAAGTAGCATATCCCCAACAACTTTTTAGTTGTCTTTTTTTATGTTATAGTAAGCTTAGCTAAAATTTTACTTTATATGTCGAATAACCGCAAAAAAATTCTCGTAGCCGAAGACGAAAAACCTTTAGCCAAAGCTTTTTAATTTGTATGCCTAGGAGGATAGGGGGAAACCAATCAGCGACCGTAATACCGGCGGTTGAGCCACAAAAATTACCGTGGCAAAAAATTCTGGTTGAAGAGAATTATTTAACCGAAAAAGATATTACTAACGCCGAGGCTTATGCTAAATTGCATCATGCTGATTCGTTAGATTTTTTATTTTCTGAAGGTTTGATTACTAAAGATTTGTTTGGTCAGGCCGTGGCTGAATTTTATAAATTATCTTATGCTGACCTTAATTCTCACCAGCCAGTTAAAGAACAGGTTTTAAAAATTCCCGAAGCCTTGGCCAAAAACCAGCGAGTCATTTTATTTAGAGAAGAAAAAGACAAAGTTACTTTAACTACCGATCGTCCAGATCAGACGATTTCTGAAGAAATTAAAAAGCTTTTTCCTAAAAAGAAAATTGTTTTGGCTTATTCGGTCACCGAAGATATTGAAGTGGCTTTGGTTAATTATCGTAAAACTCTTGATACGCGTTTTGCCAAAATTTTGGCCGAAAAGGGCCGGATGGCTTCAGAAATGATTGAAGAAATTATTGGCGATGCTCTATCGTTTCGGGCTTCAGACATTCATTTTGATCCACAGGAAACCGAAGTGGTAATTCGTTTTCGGATTGACGGTGTTTTGCAAGAAGCCGGACGTTTACCTAAAGAATTTTACGAAAATATTTTAAATCGTATTAAGGTTCTTTCGCGCCTGCGGACCGATGAACATTTTTCGGCTCAAGACGGAGCGATTCGTTATAAAAATCAAGGTCAAGCTGTAGATATGCGGGTTTCGGTAGTGCCGATTCTCGATGGTGAAAAGGTGGTTATTCGTTTGCTTTCAGAATATGTTCGACGTTTTACTTTAGGTGATTTGGGTTTTTCCGAAGCCCAGCAAAAACAAGTGGTGATTTCTTCAGAAAAACCTTTTGGTATGATTTTGGTTATTGGGCCAACCGGTTCGGGTAAGTCGACTACTCTTTATGCTTTGCTTAAAATGTTAAATAGTCCAGAGTTAAACATTGCTACCATCGAAGATCCGGTTGAGTATAAAATTGTTGGTGTCAACCACATTCAGGTTAATACCCAAACTAATTTAACTTTTGCTAAAGGTTTGCGTTCGATTGTTCGTCAAGATCCGGACATTATTTTAGTTGGTGAAATTCGTGACCAAGAAACTGCCGAAATCGCCGTTAACGCCGCCTTAACAGGCCATCTTTTACTTTCTACCTTTCACGCCAATGATGCGGCCACGGCCATTCCGCGACTCTTAGACATGGGGGTGGAACCATTTCTTTTATCTTCGACTTTGGAGCTTTTAATTGCCCAACGTTTGGCTCGGAGGATTTGTGAAAATTGTCGTTATAGTTTAGTGGTTGATCAAACCGAAATGAAGAAGAATTTTCCTTCAGTGGCTAAATTTTTTCCACCAAGCCTAACTCTTTATCGAGGTAAAGGTTGCCAAGCTTGTAATAACACTGGTTATAAAGGCCGGGTGGCGATTTTTGAATTTATTCGTGCCACCCCAGAGCTTCAGGATTTGATTTTGCGTAATCCTTCGGCGCGAAATATTTGGGAATTAGCCAGCTTGCAAGGAGCCAAAACTTTATTTTTCGATGGTTTAGAAAAAGTTAAAACCGGAGTCACCACCCTTGAAGAATTATTGCGCGTGGCGGCTCCGCCCGAAGAAACTGAAATAGAAAAGGCCGGAAACGATAAAATTCTGAATAACAAAAAAAATAAAACTTCATAATTATTTATGGAGCCATTTAAAAAAAATAAAACTCAGTCAAGTAAGAAGAAAAAAAGTTTGGGTCTTTTTTCTTCTTTTGGTTTTGGCGAAGAACGAGAGTATTTTGTCGACAACTTATCCATTTTGCTTCATTCGGGTATGGGCATTTTGCCAGCCCTTAAAGCCCTGCGTTTGGAAACTCGTTCCCGACGTTTTGCTCGGCTCATTGAACAAATGGAAGATCAAATTGAGAGTGGTATTCCGGTTTGGTCAGCCATGGCCGAAGTTCAACTTTTTTCACCTCAAGTTTTATCTTTAATTAAACTTGGTGAGGACTCGGGTCGGTTGGTTGATAATCTTCGTGTCGTAGCCACCCAACAACAAAAAGACCGAGTTTTTCGTTCCAAAATTTTGTCAGCGCTTCTTTACCCGGGGTTTGTTTTGGTTTTAGCCGGCGTGGTTGGTGGTTGGGTTTTGTTGTTTCTTTTGCCTCAATTAGCTAACACTTTTGGCTCGTTGAATATGGAATTGCCATTAATGACCACAGTCCTTTTAGTGGTTGGCAAATTTGTTCAGCAGTATTGGTCAATTGTTGTGCCGGTTGGTGGGGTTCTGCTATTTTTTGGTTTTTTTATTTTTTTTGTTTTACCGCAAAGCAAATTTATTGGTGAGTTTTTATTATTAAAAATCCCAGGTATTGGCCGCTTACTAAAAGAATCAGAAATTGGCCGGACAGGTTATTTATTAGGGACACTTTTAGGCGCCGGTTTAACTTTGGTTGATTCGTTGTCTTCGATGTCTAATGCCGCCAATTTGCGTGGTTATAAAAAAATGTACAGTTTTCTTTCCCAGCGTTTAGAAGAAGGATTAACCTTTCAACAAGGTTTTGACGAATATAAAAAAGCCCGACGTTTATTGCCAATTCCCATGCAACAGTTAATCGTGGCGGCTGAACAATCAGGGCATTTGCCAGAGGCTTTTTTGAGTATTGGCGAACTTTATGAAGCCCGTACTGAATTAACCGCTAAAAATTTAGCCGTAATTTTGGAGCCAATTCTTTTGGTTTTGGTTGGTGTTGGCGTTTTGTTTTTGGCTCTGGCTGTGATCATGCCAATTTACGGTTTAGTGGGTGGAATGGGTTAAACCCCCACCCTAACCCTCCCCCGTCGCGGCGACGAGAGAGGGAATTAAATTATGTCGAAAAAAATTAATCAGGGTTTTACCATTATTGAAGTTTTGATTGTGGTGGCGATTATTACTGTTTTAGCAGCCGTGGCTTTGCCCGTGTCTTATTCGTTTTTAAATAAAAACGATTTAAATTTAACCAGTCAAAAAATTGTTCAAACCATACGACGAGCTCAATTTTTAGCTCAAGCCAATGACAGCGATTCAACCTGGGGAGTTCATGTCCAGCTGGGGAGCGCAACAATTTTTAAAGGCGCAAGTTATTTGGCCCGCGATACCACTCGTGATGAAGTTTATACTTTTCCTGATAACGAAACCTTTAGTGGAACTACAGATTTTCTTTTTTCAAAATTAACCGGTTATCCCACGACGGCCGGATCGCTGACGATTACCTCATCAGACACAGCCGCCAAAAGTATTATCTTAAATACTCGCGGCACGATTCAGTATTAATATGAGCCAACAAAACAACAAAGGTTTTTCTTTGGTGGAAATTTTATTAGCCACGGCTTTGTTGTCTTTGTTTTTGGCGGCAGTAACTGCGGCCTTTGTTTACGGATTGCGCGGAGTGGAGTGGGCTGGTGATCGAGCTCGAGCGGTTTTTTTAGCCGAAGAAGGTTTGGCGGCAGTGCAAAATATTAGAGACGAAAGATTTATCAACTTGTCTGATGGAGTTTTTGGTTTAAGTAGCTCTGGAGCCCAATGGACTTTTAACGGTTCTTCAGATACCACCGAAAAATTTATTAGGCAGTTGAGTATTTCTTCGGTTGATGCCGACACTAAAAATATTACTAGTACGGTTACTTGGCCTAAGTCAGCAGTTTCAAATGGATCAGTAAGTTTGGTTACCCGATTAACAAGTTGGTTGGCTAATACTGCTAGTGGCTGGTCAGCCATGGTTCAATCTGGAACCTATGACGCCAGCGGTTCACAAGACGGTTGGAAGGTTCAGATAGCCGGAAATTATGCTTATTTGATACGGAGCGGCGGTTCGCCAGATTTTTTAGTGATAAATATTACTAATCCTTTGGCACCAACCTTGGAAGGCTCGGTCAACGTCGGTTCATCGGCTACTAATATTGCTGTTGCCGGAAATTTTGCTTATGTCACCGGAGCCAGTAATACTTTAGAACTAAGAATCGTGAATATTACCACACCGTCAGCGCCAACAATTGTCGGAAGTTATAATGCAGTCGGTACGGCTAATGCCTTGGGTGTGGCAGTAAGTGGTAATATTGTTTATATGACTCGGGCCTCAAGTGCTGACCCAGAATTTGTGGCGATTAATGTCACTAACAAAAACGCTCCGGTTACTTTGGGTTCTTTGGAATTAGGCGATGCTGGTAATGAATTAGCTCTTTCAGGTTCTTATGCTTATATAGCCTCAAGTAATAATACTCAAGAATTACAGATTGTTAATATTACCACTCCGGCCACGCCAACTCTGGCCGGTTCTTATGATTTTGTGGCCAGCGCCACTAATGCCACAACAGTAACTGTTTCCGGAAATCTAATTTATTTAGGTAAAGTTAATACGGTTTTTATTTTTAGAGACGTCACTCACCTTACGGCGAATTTACTTGGCTCATTAGATTTAGCCGGACAAGTGAATGGTTTAGCTTTAGGAGCTGCTAATATGATTTTTGCCGCCACTTCTAATATCACCAGAGAATTTCAAGCCCTTGATGTAACTACTCCAGCTTCTCCTGCCTTGCTTGGTTACGTTGATTTGGTTGGTGTGGCGGCTTACGGCGTGGCTTATGATGCGGTTCGCGATCAGTGCGCTTTAGCCGACGAAGATAATACGGCTGAATTTATTATGGTAACTCATCCTTAATTTGTGAAAAAAGCAAAGTCAAAACAACGAGGTTTTACTTTGGTCGAGTTGATTTTATATATCGGACTTTCGGCCGTGATTTTATCGTCGCTTGGTACAATGATAAATATTTCTTATCAAGTTCGAGCCAGGCAACAAGTTACGGCCGAAGTGGAACAGCAAGGAACAGTTGTTACTCAAATTGTTTCGCAGATTATTCGAAACGCTTCCTCGATTACTTCGCCGGTGGCTGGCGCTAGTGCTACTTCAGCCGTCATGGCTGTCTCGGATGTTTCTAAAACACCAACGACTTTTTCTTTGTCTGGTACCGCGTTTCAGCTAACAGAAAATGCTACGGTTACAGCTTTGACCAATGATCAAGTCCAGGTTTCGGCTCTGTCTTTTAAAAATTTAAGCGCGGCCACTACACCAGGAACAGTAAAATTTCAGTTTACTTTAAATTACACTAATCCTGGCGGCACACCACGATTTACTTATTCAAAAACTTTTTATGGTTCAGCCAGTTTACGATAATCAGGGTTTTATTGCTTTGATCGGCGTTTTGGTGGCCGGTTCAATTGCCGTTACTGTTGCTTCGGCGGTTTTGTTTTTTGGTTCGGATTTTTCTCGTTCAGCTTTGTTGATTCAACAATCCTATCAAGCCAAAGCCCTGGCCCGAGCTTGTGCTGATTCTGGGCTTTTACAGCTTCATAACAACACCTCGTTTTCTGGCACTGGTTCATTAACTTTAGGTCGCGGCAGTTGTTCTTATACGGTGGCTAATTTGGGCGGTAATAATCGTCGAGTGCAGGCCAGCGGAACGATTGGAAATGTGGTGCGAAAAATGGAGATTTCTATTAATGCGGTTACGCCTAGACTCAATGTTGCTTCGTGGCAAGAGGTGGCCGATTTTACCCCATGATTATGAAAGAGAACAGCGGTTTTTTAAATAAGCTTTTTAAGAAAAAAACTAACCAAGAATTGGTAGCTTTAGAATTACGTTGTCAAAAATTAGCCGCCAGAAGCCAGGTGGCTGAAGAAAAGTTTAAAAATATTTTCGACCTTTCTTTGGACGGAATTTTATTAATTGATTTAAAGAAAAATAAATTTAGCCAAGCTAATCAAACTTTTTGTCGGCAATTGGGATATAATTTAGCTGAATTTAAAAAGTTAACTTTAGAAAAATTTTATCCAGCCAAAAGTTTTCAGCGATTAATTAATGAACTTAAAAATTCTACCAAAATGACGGCTAGTTTGGTTTATGGCCAACCGATTAAAAGGAAAAACCGTTCGGTCTTTTTTGCCGATATCCATTCTTCAATAGTTACGATAGCTGGCAAAGATTTTTTAATGAGTGTTTTTCATGATATTACTCAACGTCGAAAAATCGAACAGCAATTATTAGCCGACCGAGTTAAAGACGACGTAGTTTTGGCTTCGATCGGTGACGCGGTGATTGCTTGCGATAAAAATAGTCGGATCGTTTTGTTTAACGGGGTAGCTGAAGCTTTGACTGGTTTTTCGGCTCAAGAAGTTATCGGCCGTCATTATAAAAAATTGATTAGATTTATTAGAGAAGTGGACGGAAAACCCAGTAATGATTTTATTGCTGAAGCTATTAAAAGCGGGAAAAAAACCAAAATGGCCAATCACACTTTATTGATCAGAAAAGATCATCGTAAAATTCCTGTGGCTGATTCGGCCGCACCAATCAGAGATGTTGATGGCGAGCTTATTGGTTGTGTGGTGGTTTTTCGAGACGTGGCTTATGAAAGGGAAGTCGATCGAGCCAAAACCGAGTTTGTTTCTTTGGCGGCGCATCAACTGCGAACGCCACTTGGTAGCATGCGTTGGAATTTAGAACTGCTTCAAGAAAACGAAAAAAATCTTTCTAGGTTAGGTAAAGAGCGTCTTCACGATGCCACCATAAGCAACATTCGAGTTATTAGTCTAATCAGTGATTTATCAAACATTGTCCGGATTGAACAAGGTGGCATAAAACCAGAGTTTTCCAGTTTTAAAATTAATGAAAAAATTCAAGCCGCGATTAGAGAGGTCAAACAAGAAATAGAAATAAAATCATTACGTCTCGGGGTTTCTTTACCGCCAGTTTTGCCCGAAGTGCATTGCGATGCTGATCAATTTAGAGAAGTAATGCAGAATTTGCTCTCCAATGCGGTTAAGTACAACAAAAAGTCTGGCAAGATCGACATTCAGGTTCAGGTTAAGGATGAGTTTGTTGAGGTCAGGGTTTCGGATAATGGCTTAGGGATTCCGTTGGCCGATCACAACAAGGTGTTTAGTAAATTTTATCGATCTACCGCGGCCCAGAAAGTTGATACTGATGGTAATGGTTTAGGACTTTTTATTGTTAAATCGTTTGTCGAATCTTGGGGCGGTAATATTGGTTTTAAAAGCCAGAAGGGTAAGGGTACAACTTTCTTTTTTACTATGCCGATTATTAAAAACAAGGTTAGCTAATTTGTATTACTTTTATGGCTAAAAAATTGATTTATGTGGCCGAAGACGACTTGGCTTATTCGCGAGTTTATAAATCTAAATTAGAAAGTGAAGGTTTCGATGTCGTTATAATCGTCGAGGGCGAAAAGGTGATTCCGGCGCTTAAAAAAAAGCGGCCCGATCTTTTGGTTTTGGATTTAATCATGCCAGGAAAAAATGGTTTTGAAATTTTGCAAGAAATTCGTGCTAGTCAAAAACTTAAGAATTTAAAAGTTATTATCGCTTCTAATTTAAGTCAGGAGTCTGATCAAGACAGAGCCAAAAAATTTGGCATTACTGATTTTTTTGTTAAAGCCGATGTTTCGGTGATGGAAATGGTGGCTAAGATTAAAAATAGTTTGAAAGCCTAGTAAATTAAAAATCAAAAAACCGTCCGCGACCAATTTTGGTCCGGACGGTTTTTTATTGTTGCCTTTAGTGCTTTTAGTGCCTTTTGAGCCTCCTTGTCCTGCCGAGGCTTGGCTCAAGCGAAGGGGGATCAAGCCTTCTTGATTAGATATCAAGATTTTGTACATTTTTAGCGTGCGTCTGAATAAAACGTTTGCGCGGCGCCACATCCGAACCCATTAAAACATCAAACATTTCGTCGGCTTGTTCGGCATCCTCAATTTTTATTTGTTTCATGACGCGGGTGGCCGGGTTCATAGTAGTTTCCCAAAGCTGTTCCGGATTCATTTCACCAAGACCTTTATAACGCTGAATATTCACTCGAGGACCCTTGGTTTTGGTTTCTTCGGTTTCTTCATCTTCAGTTTCGTTGGCCTCTCCGGCCTCTCTGGCATTTCCGGCCTCTCCAGCCTCGAGGTCGGTTTCCTCCACCACCACTTCTTTTCCACCAGCCAGCTCTTTTATGATAGCTAATTTTTCTTCGTCAGAATAAGCATATCTAGCTTCCTTGCCAATTTGTACGCGGTAAAGTGGTGGTTTGGCAATAAAGACATGGCCTTGTTTAACTAGCTCGGGGAAATGACGATAAAAAAGAGTGAGAAGCAGAGTGCGAATGTGGGCGCCGTCAACGTCAGCATCGGTCATGATAATAACTCGTGTATAACGCAAATCTTGGATATTAAACGCTTCGCCAATGTTGGTGCCGAGAGCAATAATAAGAGATTTAATTTCGTTATTGACGAGCATTTTATCTAAACGAGCTCGCTCAACGTTAAGAATTTTGCCACGCAAGGGAAGAATAGCTTGAGTTTCACGATCGCGACCTTGTTTGGCCGAACCGCCAGCTGAATCACCCTCAACAATGAAAATTTCTGAACGTTCCGGATCTTTAGAAGAACAGTCAGCTAGTTTACCTGGCAGAGTTAAGCCTTCGAGAACACCTTTGCGTAAAACCGTTTCCCGAGCCGCTTTGGCCGCGGCTCGAGCTTGGGCTGATAAAACACACTTGCTGATAATTGCTTCGGCATCAGCCGGATGTTCTTCAAGATAAATGCGGAAATATTCGCCAAAAACCGCTTCCACAGCCGTGCGAGCTTCTGGATTGCCAAGTTTGGCTTTGGTTTGGCCTTCAAATTGTGGCTCCTTGATTTTGACACTGATAACTGAAGTTAAACCTTCGCGAACGTCGTCGCCAGTAAGATTAGTATCTTTTTCTTTAATAAAGCCTTTGCCTCGAGCGTAATTGTTAAGCTCGCGGGTTAGGGCTGAACGAAAGCCCACCAAGTGCATGCCGCCTTCTGGATTATAAATGTTGTTAGCAAAACAAAAAATTGACTCGTGATATTCGTCGGTGTACTGAATGGCAATTTCCACATCCATATCAGCCGCGTCATCGTGTCGGGAAACGTAGAAAATATTATTGTGTTTTGGCGCCTTACCGTGATTGATGTGAGAAACATAAGAAGCCACCCCACCTTCAAAATAAAAAGCGTATTTGGTTTCTTTGCCTTTTTCACGATCATCGTGGATTTCCATGCGAATACCTTTGGTAAGATAGGCTTGCTGACGAAGGTGATCTAAAATGGTTTTTAAAGTAAATTCTACGGTTTCAAAAATTGAGGCGTCAGGTTTAAATAAAACCGTGGTGCCAGTTCCGGTAGCTTTTTTTTCAGCCTTAACTTTATTGCACGGCGTGCCGCGTTTGTAATCTTGGGTCCAAAGATAACCATCACGTTTAACTTCAACCCGAAGATCGTCAGAAAGGGCATTGACTACTGAAACACCAACACCATGCAGACCACCAGAAACTTTATAACCGCCAGCTCCAAATTTACCACCAGCATGAAGTTTGGTGAGTACTAGTTCCAGAGCCGATTTTTTATATTGCGGGTGAATATCGACCGGAATACCTCGGCCATTATCTTCAACACTTACCCAATTGTTTGGTAAAAGTTTAACCATGATTCTGTCAGCATAGCCGCCCATGGCTTCATCAATACAGTTATCAACCACTTCCCAAACCAGGTGATGAAGACCGGTTGGGCCAGTTGAACCAATATACATGCCCGGCCGGCGACGAACTGGCTCTAAACCCTCAAGAACCGTAATTTGTTGCGCGCCATAATCGGATTTTTTGGCGTCTTTTTTAACTTCTTTGGCAGCAACCATAATGTTTTTCAATAAAAAATAACGCCTTTATGATAGCACTTTAAGTCGTTTATTGGAAGCGGCGGTTATCCCTTTAATCCCTTGTATCCCTTCCGTCTCTTCAATCCCTTTGATAAAATAAAAGAACTATGCCCAACAATAATAGTTTTCTCCAACCCGAAGAAAAAGAATTTCAATCTTTTTATAAGCGTTCGCTTTGGTTAATTAAAAATCGGCCCAAGTTTAGAAAAATTGGTTTATTGTTTTTTATTATTTTTGATGTGGTTTTGGTTTTCTATGCAGCCTGGATTTTTTTAGATTCTTTCGTCCTTTCCCGTAACCTAGAGGAACAAAGTGTTGCCAGTCTGGCTTTAAATGGTCAGACCGAATTACGTAATTTTTCTACAGATCAAGCCGCCAAATCTCTTTTAATTGGCCAGGCCGTGGCTACACCGGCCGGTGATGGAAAATCTTTTGATTTAACGGCCATGATTTCCAATCCTAATACCAATTGGTATGCCACTTTTGATTACTCATTTCTTTTAAAGGATGGTAATACCGCCAGCCAATCAGGTTTTCTTCTGCCTGGTGAGGAACGACCTATGATTCTTTTACAGGCCACTACTAGCAAATCAACCACCCTTGATTTGGTTTTAGATAATTTAGCTTGGCACCGAGTTGATCAACACGAAATCCCCGATTATTCCACTTGGTCAACCGAACATTTAGATTTGCCAATTTCTGGGGTAGTATTTTTTCAAGAGAATACCACTTCAGCTCTTTTGTCTTTTACTATAAAAAATAATTCGGCTTATAATTTTTGGCAACCAAATTTTTCGGTGGTTCTTTGGCGGGGTCCAACTATTGGTGGAGTCATGCGTTTAAGTACAGCTGATTTGCAAAGTGGGGAAGAACAAAAAATATCTGCCCGTTGGCTCGGGGCCGTTCCGGCTGTCACAAAGGTTGAGGTCTACCCAGAAATTAACATTTTTTCGCCTGAGGCTTATTCTTCTTTGGAGGGGCAGAATCCGGATGATATCAGAACCAGAGTTCAAACCGATCGTTAAATTTAAATATGCGTCATTTCGTTGCTTTACTAAGAAGGGTCGACGGTCGGATTTTTTTTGCCACGTTAATTTTAGTCTCCTTAGGTTTTTCAGCAATTTATTCTATAAATTTAACTCAAGAAGGTCAGGATTTTTTATTAGTCAAAAAACAACTAATCGCTTTAATGATAGGTTTGGGATTGGCTTTAATAATTATTTGGTCTAATTATCGTTGGACACACGGTTTTAGCGTGGTTCTTTATGTTTTGGCGATTGTTTTATTAATAGCCGTGCTTTTTTGGGGTCAAACCATCCGTGGCACCACCGGCTGGTTTTCTCTTTATTTTGTTCATTTTCAACCTGTGGAGTTTGCTAAACTGGCTGTGGTTATTGCTTTGGCTCGTTATTTTAGCCATTACACTGGTCAGGGCATTAATTGGCGACGTTTTTTCTTCAGCGGAATAATTGTTGGTTTGCCGATTGTTTTAACCCTTCTGCAACCTGATTTGGGCTCAGCTTTGCTTTTGGCTATTGTTTGGTTAATGATGATTTTTTTTGCGGGTTTAAAAATAAAGCAAGCCGCAGTTTTGGTGGTTTTGTCGGCCATTGGTTTTTTATTAGCCTGGCAATTTTTATTAGTTGATTATCAAAAAGCTCGGATTGTTTCTTTTATTAATCCGGCCAGTGATCCGATGGGCGAGGGTTATAATGTTCGTCAGGCTATTATCGCTGTGGGTAGCGGTGGTTTATACGGTCGAGGTTTGGGTTTTGGTTCGCAAAGCCAGTTAAAATTTTTACCGGAAAGTCAAACCGACTTTATTTTTGCCGTCATTGCCGAAGAGTTTGGTTTAATTGGTGTGCTTTTGCTTTTTTTAGCTTTTTATTTTTTGTTAAAAAGATTTTTTTGGTATGCTCGTTCAGCCCGCGATGATTATGCCAGTCTTTTATTTTTAGGCATTACTTCACTGTTTTTTTCGGCCTTCATTATAAATATTGGAATGAATTTGGGGCTTTTACCAGTTACTGGTATTGCTTTGCCTTTGGTAAGCTACGGCGGTAGCTCTTTGATTGTTTCACTATTAATGATTGGCTTGGTTGAGAGCATTATAGTTCATAGCGACTCCGCCACCCGTCCTCGTAGCCAAGGTGCGGATTACAAGCTTTTTACTTCTTGACATTTATTGGTTGGTGGGGCACAATGACGCCACTTAATTGGAAATTAGAATATTAAATATCGAATATCGAATTTGGTTATAAACTTCGGATTTCGAATTTTAATTTTCGAATTTTAACATAACTATGTCTATTTCTATTTCTGCGAATAAAAGAGAAATTATTGGCCGGGCTAATAATAAGTCTCGATTGGCCGGTTTGGTTCCTGCCATTGTTTATGGTTCAAACATGCAACCAAAAAATATTTCGGTTGATCGCAAGGCTTTAACAACTGCTTACAAGGAAGCCGGCGAGAGTACTTTAATTGATTTGGTCGTTGAAGGCGATCAATCGCTTAAAGTTCTTTTGCAAGATTTACAGCGCGATCCTCTTTTAGGTGAAATCATTCACGTTGATTTTCGCGCGGTTGATTTAACCAAAGAAATTATTACAGAAATTAAATTACGTTTCATTGGCGAAGCCCCAGCGGTTAAAGAATTGGGCGGTACTTTGGTTCATACTACCGATGAAATTAAAGTTCGAGCCCTGCCAGCCGCTTTGGTGGCTTCATTAGAAGTTGATATTTCCAAATTGAAAACTTTTGAGGACGCAGTACGAATTTCCGACCTGGTTTTACCAGCTGGCATAACGGCGGTCGACGATGCTGAGGACACTTTGGCTATTGTTACCCCACCACGCTCTGAGGCTGAAATGGATGAGCTTAATAAAGCTGTTGAGCACGACGTTGCCGCTGTAGCCGTGGCCGAAAAGGAAAAGAAGACCGACGAAAAGGCAGCTGATGGCAAAGAAGAAAAGGAAAAGAAAGAAGAAAAAAAGAAGTAATTAAGTCTTAATAAACCTCCAGCTCTGCTGGAGAGACATCAATAGGCTCTGCCGTCCCGGCGAGGAATCTTCGAAGGTGTGGTACTGTAAAAACAAGGGAAATGCCTCTTGATAGGGGTTTGCAAAAAATATATG
>JAZDEQ010000033.1:0-6331 GCA_043808565.1 Candidatus Uhrbacteria bacterium
CATATATTTTTTGCAAACCCCTAT
Source organism: Candidatus Uhrbacteria bacterium (assembly GCA_043808565.1). Classification (GTDB taxonomy): domain Bacteria; phylum Patescibacteriota; class Patescibacteriia; order UBA9934; family GWF2-40-263; genus UBA12403. The sequence continues at coordinate 25 of JAZDEQ010000033.1, forward strand.
CAAGAGGCATTTCCCTTGTTTTTACAGTACCACACCTTCGAAGATTCCTCGCCGGGACGGCAGAGCCTATTGATGTCTCTCCAGCAGAGCTGGAGGTTTATTAAGACTTAATTACAATTTGGCCGTTCGAGGCTCTGAGGAGCCCTCAAGCTCTCGAAGAGAAAATGGAAATTTTTAAAAAGACAAAAAGCATCAAAATAAACTTTGATGACTAATTTAAATTCTGAAATTCGCGCATGAGTTTAGACACGGTTTCAAGATCACCTCGCGCTTCAGCGCGACGAATTTCTATCTCTAGACTTCTTCGGCGAGTGGCACGAAGGTCAGCCTCGAGGATCTTTAATTGGGCCAGGAGTTCAACTTGGATTTGCTCCGCGGTTAACTCACTGGCCAAGGTTTCGCCTTGTAAGCCGAGACGCATGACTAGGGGAAAAAGGGCTTCACGCCCGGTTTCTTTTGTAACCCCGGTCAACCAATCAAAATATGATGGAAAAGTCTCTGGCAAAAATCGATCATAAGTATACCCGGAATTAAAAAACCTGTAAAGTTCGCGCAATTCGCCTTCGGGCAGTAATTCTTCTTTTAGTTTTGACCAGTGATCTTTTTGTAAAGCCGGTAAATGAGTAAAAAGGCCTAAAATTAATTCGGCGGCTAAGGTAATCCGGCGATCACTTTTAGGCGCTGTATAACTAATGCGACCGTGTCCGCCGTAGCCCGGCGAAGGCGGATCGCTTCGGTTTTGCGGCGTTGCTATTGGTTCATTTTTCTTAACCCCCGACCAACTCGACAAATTATTTCGTAAAATTTTTATATCCAAGCGCAACAAATCAGCAATGGTTTGTAACCAATGTTCCCTTTCGATGACATTAGGCACAATGGCTAATTCTGGCAATAAAATTTCGCCAACTTCTTTTTTAACTTCCACTTGTGACAAATCTTTGTCTTTAATCGTTCGATTGATTATGTAATCCATGACCGGAATAGTTTGTTTAACTGTTTGCCGCCACAACTCAGGATTTTTTTGCACGGCTTCGTCGGGATCCTTACCAGCCTCGGGTGGCAAAAGCGCGACTTTAATTTGAAAACCTTTTTGTCGAGCCAAACGAATACCGCGTAAAGCCGCGTTAAAACCTGCGGCGTCTTGATCAAAAGAAAAAATTAAAGTCTCGGTCAAACGTTTTAAAATGTCCAGTTGTTGTTCAGTTAAAGCTGTACCCGAAGAAGCCACGACATTTTCGACTCCGGCTTTGTGTGAGGCCACCACATCAAGATTGCCCTCAACAATAATTACTGACTTTTCCAACTTAATAGCTTTTTTGGCCAAATCCAAACCAAACAACAATTCGCTTTTATGATAAATCGGTGTCTCTGGCGAGTTAAGATATTTCGGGCCCTCGTTATCTTTAGCCCCAGGCATAATTCGACCGGTAAAAGCCACGGTCTGGCCGCGGACATCGCGAAGTGGAATCATTAACCGATGACGGAAGCGATCAACATAGCCATCTCCCGAGCGCCGAGGCAAAGCTAAACCAGCTCGTTCAGCTTCTTTGAGAGGAATACTTTTTTTGTTCAACAAACCAACGAGTGTATCCCAAGCTTCCGGCGCAAAACCTAAACCGAATTTTTCCAAAAGATCAGGCGTAATACCGCGTTGTTCAACATAAACCCTAGCTTCAGCCGCGCTCGGCGATTCAGCCAAAATCTTTTGATAACAGGCGGCGGCAAATTCATTAACCCGAATCAAACGATCGTTTTCATTAGTTTGCGTGGAATTGTAACGCGGTACTTCAACCCCGGCTCGCTTGGCCAAAGACCTCAAGGCTTCGGAAAAATCCACCCCTTCCATTTTCATGACAAAATCAAAAATATCATGGCCTTCGCCACAGCCAAAACAATGCCAAATCTGCTTTTCGCGGGAAACATAAAGCGAAGGCGTTTTTTCCATATGAAACGGACAAAGCGCCTTAAAACTCCCGCCCCCAGCTGGCTTAAGCTGTAGAGTTTCGCCAATAAACTCTACAATATCCACCCGCTGTCGAATTTCCTCTTTTGGATCCATATTACTCAATTACGCGAATTACGAATTTTATACGAATATACGAATTACGAATTTGGACGAATTTTAGCAAAAAAATACATATTCTCCTAATATTCGTAATTCGTATATTCGCCAAGATTCGTAATTCGCGTAACTAAATTTTGCCTGGAATTAGAAGAAAAAGCAAATACAAAAAGTTGACATAACAATTACTTTTGTGCTATTTTTTTACATTCAGTCCTCAACGAGCTTATTCCGCCATCAAGGAGAAACCCATGCCTGTCGTCAAGGTTTATGGACTTCCGTCCAAACTAGCCAATGACAACGAAGGAAAATTTGTATTGACCGCTCTTATCGTGAAGATACGTGAAGCTGTCGCCGGCGTTAAAGAACTCGGCATTGACGACGATCAAGTATCCGTCTTCTGCATTCCAAGCTTCGGCGGAGTGGAACTGGGTGAGGAAATCATCGTGGAAATCACCGGTCTGTTCAAGAAGCCGGAACGTACACACGGCGTGCTTCAACGGGTTGCGGAAGCTGTAGCCGGTGTCGTCAGAGACCGAATCTCTCCTATTCTGCCGAGGTTCAGGATGGTAGAGGTGTTTCTTTTTCCATTCGACACAGAAGCCAATGGTTTCGCTGCCTGGAACAAGCCAGAAGAAACCGACTGACTCCATCTCGCCGCCCCGAAGAAGTTCGCCCCGCTTGGCCGACTTCTCGGGGCGGCTTCTTCATTTATAAAAAATATGCGACTTACGCGTTCGGGGGATTGGGGTCTGGGGTTTTGGGATGGAGAATTTTGTTTTATTTAAAAAAAACAACTTCTTTCCCTAGCCCCTAAACCCTAAACCCCTTAATGCTTAAGCCCTAATGATATAAAAACAGCTACCCTTCGGCAGCTATTATTTTTTACCCAAATATTTTTCCCCAAAATCCGCCACCACCAGAATCGTCTTTTGGTTCGGCTGATTCTGAAGTGGCTGGTTGCCAGGAACGAATCATACCGGTGATTCTGGTCATTTCTTTTTCCACCAAAACACCTTCGTATTCACCACCGTGCATGGCACCGCTCCCCAAGTTAGAAGGTTTTTGATCAAGGTGAAGATTGATTTTAATACCGCTCGGTTGCTCTTCGGCATAAACGTGATAGCGCGGAAAATCAGCACCAGATAAACGTCGGGAATAACTTATTTGTTGGCCGTGGCCAATGTGTTCGCCGTAACCTAAACGGCGCAATAAATTTCCGGCATTGTCGGAAAAAGGACCGGCTAAAAAAACCTGCATAATATTTTTCGTTTGGCTAAAAAGGAAATTATTTTTCCTGGAGTTTTAATTTTTTTATTTAATGGTTTGGCTGGCAACAAGGCAATTACCTGATCCTTACCTTTTTCAAACAAAGCTTGTAATCTTTGAACTTCTTCGTAAACCAATGGATTGTGATAAGCCCAAACAAACTGGTGATTGCCATGGCCCTGATTATTTTCTTGATCAAGATGAACATTAACTTGAAGACCATCACCGCAAACACAGACCGAAGCATGAAAACGCGGAAATTGCGCTTCATTGGTAAAAGGCGAGCGAACAAAACTCGATATTCCGTTTTCTTCTCGATGCGCTGCATAACCAAACCAACGCATGAGTTCGAACGCTCCTTCCGAAGGAAAATCAGGAAGTAAGCATTTCATAAGTGAAAAATTATCTCTTGCTTCTACTATACGCACGTTCCCTTGAAAAAAACAAGACTGCTATATTTTGACTTTCTGTCTAAACTGGTCCGTAAGACGACGAAGAACTGTTGTATTCAATCTGCTTAAGCCGTCCAGAAAATTTAACTTCACTTGAAAACAGTTTAATGATTTTAAGTGTGGCTTCTTTGGAAAAAAAGCTGACTCTCACTTGTGCTTGATCGGTTTTAAATAAAATTTTTAAGGCTGAAATATGAATTTCAGAAATTTCATCAAAATCAGAAAGTGTTTCTTGAAATTTCTTTTGAGTTAAACCTTCGTTAAGTTTTTCCAGTATCTTTGTCTTTCGCACCTTGGCCATTTCCTGATCGACAAATTTCTTAGCTTGAATAAAACCATTATAAACAAAAACCAATTCTTTAACTTCGGAAATCAAAAGTTGTTTAAAACAAGGTAGAAAAAAATGCGCGTAACGAATTTTTAAAAAACCGTTTTCCACAATTATTCTTTCCCAACGCGAAAGAAAAAAACAATAGCCGACAATGGAAAAAATCACCACGGTCACGCTTAAAAATTGAAAAAAGCCGGTTGGGTTAGTTTCACCAGGTCGGGGGATAAAAAGCACTAAACTAAAAATTACGGCCAAAAAAACCAAAAAAATAAGAAAGGCCTTGGTTTTCTTTGGTCGTTTTAAAAGCATTTTTTCCATAAAAAATCTTATTGACCAAATCTTCTTTGCCGTTCAGCAAAATTTTCTAAAGCCTCATTAAAATCCTCGCGCGAAAACTCTGGCCAATTATGCTGGCAAAAATATAATTCCGAGTAAGCCCCTTGCCAAAGGAGAAACCCCGAAGTTCGTAATTCACCCGAGGTGCGAATAATTAAATCCGGATCAAGCTGGCCGACTGAATAAAGATTTTCTTCAATAATTTTTTCCGTGACTTCAGCCGGTGGATTTTTTAAAATTTTATTAAAAGCATCAACCAATTCTTGTCGACCGCCATAATTGATAGCTAGATTCAAATTAAAATCAGTGTTGTTGGCGGTTAATTCTTCGGCTTCTTTGATTGCTTGTTGCAAAGTTGGATTAAGGCCCTCTTTTTTACCCAAAACTTTAACCCGAACATTTTTTTGATGAAGTTCTTTGGCATCTTTGGTAAACAAAAGTTTAATTAAATCCATCAGCCATTTAACCTCTTCTTCTGAGCGCTTCCAGTTTTCCGTAGAAAAAGCATAAAGCGTCAGGGTTTTTATACCTGCCTCTTGGCACCAACCGAGAACCTCGCTAACTTTATGATAACCAACTCGGTGCCCCTCAAGCGGCGGCAAACCCTGAGCCCTGGCCCAACGGCGATTACCATCCATAATAATGGCTAAGTGTTGAATTTTGGTTGAGGACATATATGCGTTAGTATATCGCAAATTAATTTATGAGTATATAAAAACGACTATTATAGTCGTTTTTATATGGCGGAGAGACAGGGATTCGAACCCTGGATACCTTGCGGTATACTTGCTTTCCAAGCAAGCGCACTCGACCACTATGCGATCTCTCCATAGGCGGCGGTATTATATAAAAAAGGCTCTTGATTGGCAAGGTGATAAAATTACTCCAAATTCGAGTATTTTTTGTCTCAAGTAAAAAATATGCTAAAATAATCCCACTATGAAACTAAAAATCGCCGTCGTGCAATTTAAAATTACTCATTTAAATCCGGAAAAAAATTGGCAACGGATTGAGGGTTTTATTAAAAAGGCCAAAAACAAGCAGGCTCAAGTTATTGTTTTTCCGGAAGATTGTTTAACCGGCAGTATTGGCGATACTTTAACCGGGGTTAAAAATTATTATAAAAAATGGCTGGACGGTTCATTTAAAACCAAAAAAAACTGGCAAAAATTAGCCGCCAAATATCAAATCGATATCGTGGCCGGTACAATCATGGAAAGCGTCAAAGGACACAATTACAATACCTGCTATTACATTAACGCCAAAGGTAGGGTTCTTGGTAATTATCATAAAAACCATTTATATAAATCCGAACGTAACATGTTGGAACCTGGAACTGAAATTTCCGTTTTTAATACGGCTTGGGGCAAAGCTGGAATCATCATTTGCTGGGACATCATGTACCCGGAAATTTTTCAGCGTTTGGTAAAATCTGGCGCGCAAATTATTTACTGTCCCAGCTACTGGTGGACTGGGGTTTCTGAATCAACCGAAAAATATAACCCCCGGGAACAAGAAAAACTCATTGATGCTCTGTGTGTCACTCGAGCCACGGAAGCTGACAGTGTTTTTGTTTATGCCAATGCCGCTGGAACGATCCGTTATAAATACAAAAATGCGCCACCAGATATTTTAATTGGCCACTCCCAAATTACCATGCCAGTTTTGGAAACTGTCAAAAAAATAAATCACAATCGGGAAAAAATGTTTATCCAAGAAGTCGATTTTAGTTTACTTAAAAAAGCCGAACGCGTTTATCAAACTCGAGCTAGTTTGTTGAAATAACTTACATGCTTTAAGGGGGCGCTAAGGCTTTAAGGCGTTGAGGGGCTTTAAGGGCATGGAAAATTTATTTTT
>JAZDEQ010000034.1:0-13793 GCA_043808565.1 Candidatus Uhrbacteria bacterium
CATATATTTTTTGCAAACCCCTATCAAGAGGCATTTCCCTTGTTTTTACAGTACCACACCTTCGAAGATTCCTCGCCGGGACGGCAGAGCCTATTGATGTCTCTCCAGCAGAGCTGGAGGTTTATTAAGACTTAATTACAAATTCGAAATTCGAAAACCGAAATTCGAAAACTTTTAAAGCGTGAATAATATAGCGATAAACCGCTTAACTGTCAAGATTTTGGTGATTTTGGTGATTTTACCCAATAATTTATTGACAAAAATTTAAAAAATGATAAAAAGATTATCGAACTCACTCAAAAAAAGGGGAAGATTACATGATGATCGACGTTATACAGAAATTCGTCTTCGAATGTGCCCACGACTGGTCATGGGTAACCATCGTTACCAGCGGCTTGATACTTGTCGCTCTCGTAACGATAATCTCACTTCAAGCCACCAAAAATCGCTTCTGGATTTTTACGGTGGTCTCAATAATTGTCGTGGCCTCTAATTGGCTGACTTTTCTTAGCTCCACCAACACTCTTTCAATCAGTGGAGTTGAGCACCTCGCTCGATCAATGGCCACAAACGCCCTTTTACTCCCCCTTGTCTCTCTGGCTTTCTTTCTTTCTCTTGGCAAACCCGAGAGAAAGAACAAATAACCATTTTCCGGGTCTGGTCGCTCATCATCCCTCCACACCAAGCCCCCCCCTCTCCAACCCACCCCGCTGGGAACTCGGGGTGCTTTTTATTTTTAACGACCAAGACAGGCTTTTATAAATGCCTTAAATAGTGGGTGTGGCGCCAACGGTCGAGATTTAAATTCTGGATGGAATTGCACCCCCACAAAAAACGGATGTTTTTCCAATTCGATGATTTCCACCAAATCAGCTTCAGGATTAACCCCAACAATTTTCATGCCAGCTTTTTCTAGCATTGATCGATAATCATTATTAAATTCAAAACGATGGCGATGACGTTCGCTAACCTCTGGTAAACCATAAGCTATTTGGGTTTTAGAACCTGACTTTAAAACACAACGATAAGCACCAAGTCTTAAAGTGCCGCCAAAACGATTTTGCGAAATATTTTTTTCTTGAGTTTTATTAATATGAATAATTGGGTCAGGAGTTTGAGGATTAACTTCAACTGTGTCGGCATCTTTTTTACCCAAGACATTACGAGCAAATTCAATAGCCGCCATTTGCATGCCATAACACAAACCCAAATATGGCATTTTATGTTCACGAGCAAATTTTATGGCCAATAATATCCCTTTGGTTCCCCGCTCACCAAAACCACCCGGCACAATTAAACCATCAAATTTAGCCAGTTGTTTAATGGTTGCTTCGCCGGTTTCAAAAATTTCTGAATTAAGCCAAGTCATTTCTGGTTGGGCATTATTTTGCCAAGCCGCATGTTTAATAGCTTCGATCACTGAAATATAAGAATCGGCTAAAGTATAATTGCCCGTGCCAAAATATTTTCCGACCACGGCAATTTTTACTTTTTTCTTTTGCGTACCAAGTTTATCAACAAAATTATTCCAATCATTATTGTATTTGCCTTTTACTGGTTTAATTTTGAGACGCTTGGCCAAAAGATCACCGAATTTTTGTTTTTCTAAAACCGCCGGAATTTCATAAATGCTTTTAACATCCGGGGCGGAAACAATGTTTTCTGGTTTCAACCAACAAAACAAAGCCAGCTTTTCTTTGCGCGGCGCATCGAGCTCGTATTTACCGCGAGCAATAATAAAATCAGCTTGTAGGCCAGCGTTATTTAAAGTTCGAGCCGCATGTTGAGTTGGTTTAGTCTTCATTTCGCCAAGATGAGAAGGCACGGGCATATAACCCACCAAAACAATCGCCACATCGTCTGGATGATCAAGCTTCATCATGCGAGCCGCTTCTAAAAATAAAATGTTTTCATATTCACCAACCGTACCACCAATTTCGATCACCATAACTTCGGCTTGAGATTTTTTACTGGCCGCCTTAATTCGATCAATAACTTCAAAAGGAATGTGTGGCACTACTTGGACACACTTACCCTTATAATACATGCTTCGTTCTTTCTCGATGACACTTTGGTAAACTCGGCCAGTGGTCATGTAATTGACCGAGTAAATATTCGTTTCTAAAAAACGTTCGTAATTACCCAAATCTTGATCGGTTTCATCGCCATCCTCGGTAACAAAAACCTCTCCGTGCTCTACCGGATTCATGGTGCCAGCATCAAGGTTAATATAAGGATCAATTTTAACGGCCGAAACCCGATAGCCGCGGTTTTTAAAAATTCGGCCAATACTCGCCGTGGTAATACCCTTGCCCACCCCGCTTAAAACTCCACCGATGACAAAAACATATTTGGTTTTTATTTTTTTGGCTGGCATAAAGATTATTTAGCAATGACGCTAAGATTAATTTTGGCTTCAAAGCCGTGGGGCAAATTTATGGTCACTTCATAATCTCCAACCTCTTTAATCGGCTGAGAAAATTTAACCCAGTCAGGCTCGATTTTAATTTTTTCCTTTTTTACCGCCTCGGCCACATCATGACCAGAAACCGCGGCATAAAGTTTGCCGGCCTCATTAACTTTGACCGAAACCTCAACTTCTAAATCATCAAGATTGGAAGCCAGTTGACCCGCCGCCTTGAGTTCTTTTTTTTCATCACGTTGTTTTTTTTCTTTTTTTTCTTTAACCACTATCTCACTTTGTGGTGTGGCTTGAACGGCTAAATTTTGCGGAAATAAAAAATTTCGTGCATAACCATCAGAAACCTCGACAATATCGCCCTCCTTGCCGTACGACGGTACGTCTTTGAGTAAAATTATTTTCATAATAAAATTGCGAATTTACACGAATATACAAATTATCGTTAGATTGACAAAAAACGTTTAATAAAGCGAGTCTATAAAAACATCGGGTTTAATCAAATTGAACGAATTTTTTCCGTACAATTTACTCCACTCGCCGGGAACAGAAGGCGTGGCCAAATTATTCCATTTGCATTCAAAACCAAAAATTTTGGCATTTTCCTCTTCAACAAAATCAACTTCTTGATGCGAATAGGTACGCCAAAAAAAAGTATTGATATCGCGTCCGGCAAAGGAATTATTTTTTATTCTTTCACTGATCCAAAAATTTTCCCATAAAGAGCCAACGTCATTTCGCAAATTCAATGGATTCAAATTGTTTATTAAAGCGTTTCTGATTCCGGTATCAACAAAATAAATTTTATGAAGCTTGCCCAGTTCTTTTCTGGGATTGCGGCTAAGCGGTCGCAATTTAAAAATTATAAAAGCTTGTTCTAAAATCTTGATATAACTTTGAACCGTTAAACGATTAATGCCAACCAAACGCCCAAGCTCATTATATGAAACTTCGTTGCCTATCTGCAACGCCAACGCTTGCAATAATTTTTCCAGCACTTCGGGATTTCTTATGTCTTGATAATTTAAAACATCTTTATAAGAATAACTGCGCGCTAAATTTTTTAATATTTCCGCAGCTTCTTGACCGCTGCTGATAACCGCCGGATACATACCAAAAACAATCCGCTGTTCTAAAAGCCGTTTCAGTTCAAGCGAACTGTAAATTTGTGACAATTCTTTCATGGCTAAAGGATAAAGAAAAAATTCGTACTTGCGTCCGGTTAACGGCTCAATAATTTTGTTGGATAAATCAAAAGATGAAGAACCGGTGGCAATGATTTGAATTTCCGGAAAATTATCCACAATAAGTTTAAGAGTTAAACCGATATTTTCCACTCTCTGCGCTTCATCCAAAAAAATCAATTTTTTATTTCCTAAAAAATGTTTTATAGCCGTTGATGAAGTATTGGAAAAAGCTTCTCGAACATCCGATTCATCGCAGTTGAAATAAGCCGAAATCTCCGAATTTTTTGCCTGAATCTGTTTGATTAAAGTCGTCTTTCCAACCTGTCTGGCTCCATAAATTACAATAACCTTGCCTTTAAACATTTTTTTTTCAATTTTAGGTTGAATCAATCGATTAATTAGCATAATTATGTATAAATTAGGATGTTATAATATCCTAAATATATCAAATGCGGATATTTTTGTAAACAATTCTAAAAAATGATTTCTCTTCCTCCGGCAAGAGAGGACTGAGGTAAAAGGTTTGCTCAGTTCTTGTAACCAAACTCAACGCTTTTTTAATAAGACGGCCAAAGCTCTTTCGATGACCGGAATTAAATCAGGATAAAAAGATTTTTTTGCTACTTGTTTAATTGGTACCCAAGCGGCGGCTAAAACATGCTCGGAAACCTGTGGGTGAAGTTCGGCTTTAGACGGCGTGGCAAACAAATAAAAATAAATATCTTTATGAATCAACGAACCCTTGTTGACATGCTGATCGCGAAACCAAATATCAATTTTCCCTAAAGGTTCTAATAAACGAATTTCTTCTAAACCCAATTCTTCGATAGTCTCTCGCGCCGCGGCTTCTTCGGCTGACTCGCCTTTTTCTAAATGACCTTTAGGAAAAGTCCATTTTTCAAACGGATCTTTCATCATGGCCACAAAAATTCCCTGACTGGTTTTTTTAAAAACCAAACCACCGGCCGAAACTTCGTGGCGTACTTGATGGGAGTTTGTTTCTTTGGGCATATTTATTATGGGGATTGGGGGGGTGGTTAGTGGGTGATTGGGAGGTGATTGGTGGGGGGGTGATTATTTGGGTGATTGATTGGGGTGATTGCTTAGGTAATTATTTTTATGCATCAAATAATCACCAGATCAATCACCCTAAACACCATAAATAACCCAAAAATCACCCAAAAAAACCAATTAATCACCCTGAGCCACCGACAACAATTCAATGGCTTTATCCATTTGCGGATCGCGCTCGGCTTTGGCGTCATCAATAGTATATTCAACAATAAAATCAGGCGTAATACCAACATGATTAATCGAACGTTCTTTAGGCGTTAACCATTCGGCCGTGGTAATTTTCATGGCCGAACCACCATCAAGCTCGCGATAATCCTGAACCGAACCTTTACCAAAAGTTTGGGTGCCAACCAAGGTGGCCAAACCATAATCTTGAAGTGCCCCAGAAACAATTTCTGAAGCTGAAGCCGAACCGCCATCAACCAAAACTACGGTGGGAATACCAACCAATCTAGCATCGGCCGGACCAACATATGACTGTTTACTATCGTGGGCACTTTGGATAACCACAGTTTGTTGACCCGTCCAAGCACTAGCCACCTTGATAGCCGCATCAAGCACACCACCCGGATCACCCCGCAAGTCGAGAACAATGCCTTTAGCGCCCTTAGTTAACAGATCGTTAATCGCGGCCGTAAACAAACCAACCGTATCTTCATTAAAAATATAAAGATGAATAACTGCAATTCCGTCATCACGCATTTCTAATTTAAGACTATCAATCACAATTTTATCGCGAGTTATTGGTATGTCAAAAGATTCACCAAGACCATCGCGAGTAATTGTCAAAGTAACTATAGTACCGCCCGGACCACGAATTTTTGTCACAACTTCTTCGACTGATAAAGTCGAAACATCATTACCGTCAACGGCTAAAATTTTATCGCCCGATAAAAGACCGGCAGTTTCGGCCGGACTGCCCGGCAGTGGCGCCACAATGGTTATTTGGTCATCTTTCATACCAATCTCCGCCCCAATCCCCTCAAAAGAACCAGTTAAATCTTCTTTGAATTGTTTGGCTTCTTCAGGATCAAAAAAAACTGAGTAAGGATCATCAAGACCAGCCACCATACCTTTCATGGAACCGTAAAACAAAGCCTGATCAGAAACCGGCGCTTGATAAAAATTTTCTTTACTAAAATTCCAAACGTCCCAAAAAAGACCGAAGTCCAAATTTTTATCAAGCGCGGCTTGTTGATCATGATTCACCACTCGCCCCTCACCATCGGGTACAACCGAAAGAACTCCTTGGTGACGACCAAATAACAAACCGACCGTAAAGGCCACGCCAACCCCAAATAAAAAAACTAAAGGTATGGTGGCTGATAGCCAGCCGCGACGTTTTTTAAACGATGAGTGGTTTTCCATAACGGCTTATAGAATAGCAGAATTTACCGTATCTGAGGAGTGTATAAAATTGTCATTTACCACTTTTTGACCTAAAATAAGAGCCAGTATGAAACCCGCAATTCGAAAAATCATTTTTTGGGCCTTTCTGGCAACTTTTTTTATTTCTGCGCCATTAGTAGTTTTATATACAGCTGGATATCGCTGGAATTTTTCTCGTTTTTCTTTAGTTAAAACCGGTCTGCTCTCTATAACCACTTTCCCAAAAAACGCCACAATTTTTCTTGATGGCAAGCCGCAAAAAACTACGCCAGCAATTTTAGAAAATATTATGCCCGGTCTTCATAAAGTCCGTTTGCTCAAAGACGGCTATTTATCATGGGAGAAAACTCTCGAAATCAAAGAACAAGAAACTACTTTTGCCCCCAAGGTTGTTCTTTTTTCTGATCAATCAACAGAAATCAAAGAAGACATTAATTTTTCAACCGCGGTCTTTGATGCAACTGGCTATCGCTTGGGCTATGTTTTAGGCGAACAAGGTTGGTGGGAAATTTGGGTCAAAGATTTATCAAATGACGAAAAAAAACTTTTATTGCGTTTACCGCAAAAAGAAATTCAACCCTTAGAAATTACTTGGTCGGCTAATGGTAAAAATCTTTTTGTGAAAGAAACCACTAATGAAATTACCCAATGGCAAATTGTTGGTGCTGATGGTAGCAAACGTTTTGTTGTCGAAGATATTTTAAAAATCAATGGTTGGAAAGCCCTGGATAAAATAATTGCTATAACACCTGATCCTTTTGATGACAATATTATCTATGCTCAAACCGAAGAAACTGTTTGGCTAATTAATTTAAACGAAAATCGCGCCAAAAAACTTTTTGATCAAAACCTGGTAGTTTGGCAAAGAGGTGAACTTCTCCTCTTTTTACAACCAACTGAAAGCGGCGTGGAATTAACCCGCCAAGAAAAAGATACCACTCAACAAGTGGTGGCTAAAATTCCGGTCGGTAATTATCGCTTTCTTCCGGCCCCGCCAACTTTAGTTCTTTTACAAGATGTTGAGCGACACAAAATTATTCTAGTTGATGATCGTGGTATTGATAAGCCAATTTATTTGGAAGCCGCTGCTTTTGCGGCTTATTGGAATCCCGATAACCAAAAACAGCTCCTTTATGTTTCTGATTTTGAGCTGCATATTTATGATGCCGATCGCCAAAGTGACGAATTATTAACCAGAATTAGCTCACCAATTACTGGTGTGGCTTGGCATCCTTCGGGTGCTGACATTTTATTTTCCGACAACCAAAATCTTTCAGCTATTGAACTCGATAAACGCGGCGCTGGTCGCAATGTTTTTCCCTTGGCTGGTCTTGAAACCATTGGCTCCTTTACTATTACTAATGACAGCAAAAAACTTTTCCTTTGCGGCGAAAAAAATGCGGTTCGTGGCGTCTTTGAAAAAAATTTAGGTTGGTAATCACCAACTAACTAACCTTTTTAAAATTTTAAAATAAAAATTTAAAACCGGATTAACCAAATTGTTCATCAAAGAATTATCGACTTCTTGATTAACAATTACTCCGGCTATAAACTTCAACATCTCACGATCGGTTTTAGCTCGTAAATTTTTAATCAGAGCTCGGCGTTTAAAAATCCGTTGCCAGGTGGCCGGCCGGAAAAAATAAACACCCGACCGAAGTTTTTCTTTCCACCAACCAGATTTAAAAGAAAAAACCAATGTCCCTAATTCCATTATCAAAGCGGCCGGTAGTATTAATAAAAGCGTCGGCCATTTATAATTGGCTAAATTGGTAAGATGGCGATTACGCTCCATAAGATAAAACTTTTTTATACTCCTAGAAAATTCGTAATGGTGAAAAATTTTTGATTCTGGATCCAGCAAAATATCAAACCCAGCCAAACGGGCTCGCCAACCTAAATCCAAGTCTTCGTGATACATAAAATAATCTGGATCAAAAAGCCCGCCAATTTTTTCTAAAACTTTCGTCCGAACCAATAAACCAGCGCCACTGGGATAAAACATTGGCAGATCATTTTTTAATTCTTCAAGGCGCTGGCGATGACCCAAGGAAAAACCAAAACCCAAAAAATGCATAGCATTTCCTATAGAATTAATCTGTTCGCCGTTGTCCATCATAACTAATGACTGAACTAAAGCCGCCCGAGGATTTTCTTCGGCCACGGCCACGGCTTTTGATAAAAAATCCGGAGCCACCCAAGCGTCATCATTTAACAAATATAAATAATCCGGCGACCAATCTTTAGTTAAATTGCTCGCCTCGACGTGGCCGCCAGCAAAGCCGGGGTTAGTCGGGCTATTAAAAAAAATGATTTCTGGCAAAGTCAAACCAGATTTTGGCAACCAGGTTTTACAAAAATAATCACCGTTGACCGAATCCGCCAAAAAACTTTTCCAAACCACCAGTTGCCAATCAGACTTAGGATAATCAACCTTTTCCAACGAAGAAAAAAGCTTATCGATTTCCTCGGGTGACGTAGCGTAAAGTAAAATTTGCACTACGACTTTGGGATAGCTCATATTTTTTTATTTCTTTTTTTTCTCCTGGCTTTCTAAAAGTTTTTTTACCTCGCGATCAAAATCTGAAACATAATTTTTATCTTGAACAACACGATATTTTTCATATTCATCAAGAGCCAAGGCTTCGGCGACTTCATGGCTTATTTTACCAGCCTTCATCAAAATTTCTCGCTCGTTAAATTTCAAAAAAGCGTCCAGTTTAGCCACCCAGTCTTTCATATACATCAAAATTCCCCGCTGTGCCTGCGCTTCTGCAAAGTCAAGATACATGGTTACAATCCGATTAAGCTGATCGAGTTCTTTTTCGTTAAGATAATTTTTAGCAATCACCACATCAGATTCTCGAATTTGACCCTTAGGAGAATTCTTCCAAACCGTAAGTCCCATATTGACTTTTGCCCAATCCGCTCTTTCACGAATTATCTCAGCGGCAGTTTTGCCAGTAATTGCAAAATGAAGTTTATTTTGCACCGTGGCAAAAAAATGTTTGGTTATGTCGCTATCAGGCAAATAATCAGCGCTACATTGGGCATAGATATCAGTAATTTTTTGATACATGCGTCTTTCGCTCGATCGAATGTTACGTATCCTGGCCAGCTGCTCCTCAAAATAATCTTTACCAAAAATATTATAAGGATCTTTCAACTTTTCATCATTCATCGTAAAACCTTTTATAATATATTCCTTTAAACGCTCGGTTGCCCAAATACGAAATTGCGTAGCCTGTGAACTATTAACTCGATACCCAATAGACAAAATAACATCAAGATTGTAAAATTTGGTTTTATAAATCTTTCTATCACTAGCAGTATGTTCCAAAATGGAACTAACTGAATTTTCATCCAATTCTTTACTTTCAAAAATATTCTTAAGATGTTTTGTAATAGCTGGCCTTTGCACACCAAACAAAAGTGCTATTTTTTCTTGGGTCAACCAAATGTTTTCATCACGCAAAAATATCTCCACTTTCACGTTACCGTTTGTGGTTGTATAAAGCAAAAATTCAGTAAAGCTATTATTGGGAACGATTTTTTGTTTTTTTTTGGCCATAAAAGTTTAAAAATCATATTTTTTTGCCAAACCATTTAAAAGTATATTTAATCCAACTGACAATGTGGGCTCGAGCCATTCGGTTTTTTAATAAACCTTTAATTAAACCGCCGCTAACGGCCGAACCCTTGCCATAAGAATGAAGCAATTTAACTTCTGGCAAATAATAAACCGGCCGATTTTTTTGCCAACAACGCCGACATAAATCCACGTCTTCATAATACATAAAAAAACGCTCATCAAAACCACCCAACTCTTTAAAAAAACCGCTTTCGATCATAAAAGCCGAACCCTGAACCCAATCAACCATCCGAACTTTTTGATGATTATAATCTTCCATTAAAAATTCTTGCCGATGCCTTTCCGCGGCGGTTTTAGATAAAACTGAAGTTCGTTGAGCAATGGGCGAAAACCATTTAGGAAAACGTCGACAGGTGTCTTGAACTCGACCGTCGGGATAGCACACCTGGGGCGCGACCAAACCGATTTTGGGGCAGGCTTGGAGAAAATCTCGCAGTTGGTCTAATAAATTCAGATCAATAATCACGGTATCGGGATTTAAAAAGAAATAATAATCCGCTTCAACTTCGGCCGCGCCGCGATTACTAGAATGGCCCATGCCATAATTTTGATTTCGTAAAATCACGGTCGCCTTTGGTAAATGTTGTTTAACTAAAGAATGGGCTTCAAAAGTTGTCGAATTATTATCGACTAAAACAAATTTTATTTTTAAATTACTCGACCGTAAAAGACAACCAACCGATGGTAGACATTCGGGATCGATTTTATCTTTGGTTACCGTAATAACGGCCACGTCGTATTTCATAAAAAGTCCAAAAAAGTTCGCCAAACAATCGACGGCTGAGTAAACAAAAAATAAAAAAATTTAATCGCTTCAAATGGAATAATCGCCCAGCCATTCCTCAACCAATCTTGAAACACTAAATGTTTCCGCAAATTTCGCCAATGATTTCGATAAGATAAAAACTGTAGCTCAACAGAAATTTTTTTTCGACTAGAGAAAGATTGAAATGATCTTTTGTGAAAAGCCCGGGCTTCAGGAATCATCATTGCCAACCAACCGGTCTTTTTCAGACGATAAGCCACGTCAACATCTTCTTTGTAATTAATATAAGTCGGATCAAAAAGCTGGTCGCCGACAGCCGATCGACGATACATCGGGAGACAGCCGGAAACGCCAAAAACTTCGACTGGTTCTGAGCTCGGCACAAAAGTTTTTCCGGCTTCGAGATCAAAAACTTTATGGGCACGATTTTTGCCTAAACCGAGCGAGTCAACAATTTCGGTTTTTTTGACCGAACCATCTTCGAGAAAATGCCAACGCAAAATCGCGCCAGCGACCGCGCCAACTTTTTGGTTTTCATCGAGGAATTTTTTGAGACGAGCAATATAATCCGTTTCAAAAATTATGTCATCGTTCACGAGCATAACATAATCAGCATTATTTTTCTCGTAAAGAAATTCGTGACCGCCGGAAAAACCCAGATTTTTATCGGAGAAAAAAAATTCAATCGGAAAATCAGGTTCGGTTTTTTTAATTACTGAAGTTTGTTTTTCTCGCATCTCAGGTGATGAGCCGTTATCCAAAACCAAAAGCTTCCAATCTTTATCGGTTTGGTTTTTCAGTGACGCAAAAAGCGGCGGCAGGGTTTCCGCTTGTTTAAAAGTTAAAAGCTGTAAAACTAACGTGGCCATAAGTCGGCAAAAAATCCTAGAATAATAACCAACGGCCGCAGACAGAAAAAAACTGTTCCTTGCCACCAAGGTTGCCATTTAAAAAAATAATTGGTTAAACTGCGAGAAAACATGGCTTGTTTTTTTCTAAATGAAACTTTTTTAACCGACTGACCGATCAGATCTAAACAACTAACACTGGCTTCGTACCAAACCTTAAGACCTGTTTGACGAACCCGTCGACAAAAATCCACTTCCTCAAACCAAAAGAAAAAATTCTTTTCATCCAAAAAACCAACTTTATCCAAAACATCTCGCCGAAAAGCAAAAAACGAACCGCGAACCTGTTCTACCTCAGCGGATTTTTGATAATCAAAATCTTTGAACAAATAATTATCAACAATTTTAGGAAAAAAATGCGGCAGTTTTAAAAGAATAGCCAGCTGACTCCAAAAATCAGGATCGCGACGAACCGATGGTAAAATCGAATTGTCCGCCTTTAAAAGTTTTACGCCTAGAACACCGATTTCCTTTCGTTCATTCAGAGTTTCAAAAACTTTTTCTAAAGTTCCCTCTTTAACCACCATGTCCGCATTTAAAAGAATCAAAACTTCGCCTCGAGCGATTCGTAAACCCTGATTGCTAGCATGAGCAAAACCGCTGTTCCAATCATTTTGGATGAGTTCAATCTGAGGAAATTCTTCATGCACCATTTTAGCGCTACCATCAGACGAACCGTTTTCAACCACAATGACTTCGAAAGGAAAACGACAAGTCAACTTAAAAAGAGATTCCAAATTATTTTTAAGAATCTCTCTGGTATTGAAAGATGGAATAATCAAACTAATTTTTTTAACATTTTCTTCCATAGTTTACAACTCCACCCGACTATTATCACCAATAACCATACGGTGACCAGATTTTGGATGAGTGCAGGTAGCATTAACAATCTGTGCATTTTGGCCAAGTAGACTATCAACAATACGAATTGGCGTATCAATTTTTACGCCTTTAAAAATAATCGAGTGTTCAACCTCGGCGCCACGAATAATCGTACTTTCACCGATCGAGGTGTAAGGACCAACGTAAGAAGAAACAATCTCGCAGTCATCACCAATAACCACTGGACCACGAATTAAACTGTCAGCGGTAATTTTTACATTTTTACCAATCTTTACATAACCTTGAATCTGGGCTTCGACTGGTACTTCACTTTCAATGGTAAAAGCACTTTTTGGCGTGTCGGCCATAATCAAAGCGTTGCCTTCAATCAAGGCTTCGGGCGTCCCGGTATCTTTCCACCAACCAGTAATTTCTTCATAGCCGACTTTTTTACCGGCTTGAATATACCAAGTAATCATGTCGGTAATTTCGTATTCGCCACGAGCTGATGGTTGGATATTTTTGAAACCCTCAAAAAATTCTTGACTGAAAAAATAAATTCCTGTCACGGCAAAAGGCGATGGTGGATCTTTAGGTTTTTCGATAACGCGAATAATTTTTTTCTCGGCATCAAATTCCGGCACACCGAAGCGTTGCGGATCTTTGACTCGAGATAAAGTGACCAAGCAATCCAAATTTTCCTGTTCGTATTTTTCCTTCATCTTTTTAATACTGCCAAGAACAATATTGTCGCCAAGAAAAAATATAAATGAATCGCCACGCAAAAAATCTTGAGCATTATTAACCGCGTGAGCAATACCTTTGGCTCCGCCAACTTGTTCGATATAAACAATCTTCGCGCCCCAACGCGAGCCATCGCCAAAATACGAAGTCATAATCTCGGTTTCACCAGGATTAATATTGATGGCAATTTCCGTCACCCCAGCTTCGGTGATTTTTTCAATCACGTGCTCAAGCATTGGCTTGTTGGCTAATGGGATAAGATGTTTGTTGATAGTCCAGGTGATTGGCCGCAAACGAGTGGAACGACCACCGGCGGCGATTAAGGCTTTCATAGAGGAAACGAATTACGAATTTGTTACGAATATACTAATATTGAGTCGGTTTTTGGTGGTTGGGTGAATGTTTTTATACTACCCGGATTATTGAAGAAAATCAAGAAACTGTTGGGGGTGGGGCGTTTAGGCGTTGATGGGCGTTATGGGGCGTTTTTTTGTTTCAAGTTAAAAAACCTCTTTAAAAAGCAAACACCGTCCTAAGAGAGGGCGGTGCGACGTGGGTGGCTCGAAAGATACGTGAGTTACTTGCCTCTAAGTCGAGACAGGAAACCGCGTCGTTCTTTGGGATACACCTTGATGTGCGTTTGATAACACCTCAAAATGTCATCGGGCGGGTTGAACGACACTTCATCCATACATAACTGTCCAAAATCCTATCCATCCCTAACCTTAGCTAAAAAATGGCTATTTTTTGTTTCAAAAGCCGGTGTCATTTCAAAATGCCATTCATTCATGAGATCTTTTTCCAAATCGTTTAAAAACATTATTTTAGTCAC
>JAZDEQ010000035.1:0-7811 GCA_043808565.1 Candidatus Uhrbacteria bacterium
GGAGGCCTTTTTTACTTTCCCCATTTAATCGTCATTTAGCCTCTAAAATAGGGATTAAAACAAACAAAAAGGCTATTTTTTATTTTTTCTTCCCACTTTGAAAGAAAAAATTTTCAAAAAAAGAGTTTTGCAGCGGTCTCTTATCTCCTCGCCGATCCACCATCGCCGATAATATTTTCCAAATGTACTGATAAAACTTTGCTGATGCCTTCTTCGCCCATGGTTACGCCGTAAAGCACATCGGCTTTTTCCATTGTGGCGCGGTTGTGGGTGATGACAATAAATTGCGTGAGCTTAGCCAGCTCGTCGAGGATGGAAGCAAAGCGAACAGTATTAGCTTCATCGAGAGCGGCATCAACTTCGTCGAGAACAACGAACGGGGCGGGGTTGGTGGCCATAATGGCTGAGACCAAAGCCAGAGAAGTGAGAGCCAGTTCGCCGCCGGAAAGTAAATTAAGAGATTTTAATTTTTTGCCCGGTGGTGTGGCGTGAATATCAATGCCTAAAACTCGATCTTTTTTTTCAACAAAAATTGGTTTTTCTTGAGCCTCTTCTTTGATTTGCTCGGTTTCGGCGGTTTCGGTCATGGACCGATCCAGAGCCACGCCTTCTTCGGCTTCGACTGTCAATTCTTCGGCCGTTAGTTTTACTAGTTCGCAAGAGCCACCGCCAAAAAGCAATTTGAAAAATTTTTCAAATTCTTTATTAATTTTTTTAAAAGCTTCGTCAGACTGATCTTTGATTTTGTCATCAAGGCCATCAATAATTTTTTCCGCATCTTTAATGGCTTTTTCCAAGTCCTCGGTTTGGGCCGAAAGAAAAGTGAAACGCTCGTTAGTTTCCTCAAATTCTTTAATTGTCTCAGGATCAATACCACCGATAAGTTCGAGTTGATAACGTAAACGTTGAATTTCTGGATAAAGGGTATTGGCATCTTCGGTGGTTGTCGGTCGATTGGCCTTTGGGGTCATGGCGTCTTCGCCCATTTCTTCTTGCATTTCTCGACTAAGATTTTTTTCACGTTCTTCAAGACGAGCTAGTTCAATTTGCGCTTCATGCCATTCGGCTTCAATGCGATGGCGTTCTTCTTCAACCTGACGAAGTTCGCGATGCAAAGCAAAAAGTTCAGTGCGTTCGGTTTTTTCCTGGCTAGCCGAAGTATTTATGGCTTTTTCCAATTCAACAAGTTTGGCTTCAATTTTAAGTCGCGCGGTGCGGATTTCATCTCGCTTGGCCGTTAAAATTGGATCAGGTTTATTTTCAATTGGCGCGGGTTTTTGCAAACGGCCGACCAATTTAGCCGAACGATCAAAAACTATTTCCGCTTCATCGGCAATTTTTTTAATTTCCTCTAAAGATTTGGCAGTTCGCAAAACGGCCACCAGATTTTTTTGTGAATTAGAAATGCCTTCAATCTCTTCGATAATTTTTGACAAGGGCAAAGGTGCCCAGGTGGTTTCGGCCCGGACTTTGGTTAATTCGATTTGTTTTTCGGCCGTAAACTCTTCGTCACGCAGGCGCGAACGTTCTTTTTGGGTTTCTTGATAGGCTTTTTGTAAAGCGGCCAAACCATCATCGGTTTTTTCTTTACTGCGTTCCTCGATCTCTTTGGCTGAAACTTTTTCTTCTAAAGTTTTAACTCGCTCCACCGCTCCAGTAACTACGGAATCAAGTTTTTTGTGTTTATCGCTGACTAATAAAAGTTGATCGTGTAGATTCCACCACAAATGACCAAAATAACGATGGCGTAAAAATTTTAATTCAGCTTCAATGGCGCCGCGTTTTTCTAAACGACTGGCTTGGCGCTTTAAACTTTTTAAACGCGGTTCAATTTCTTGTAAAAGCATTTTGACTTCACCCAGATTTTCGGCCGTGCGTTTGAGTTTTAAAATAGCTTCATGCCGTTTGATTTGCAACGGTTTAACCCCCATGGCATCATCAAAAAACGATTTGCGTTCCTCGGGTGTGGCAATAAGAATGTGATCAACCATGCCTTGGCCAATAACCGAATAAGATTGTTGGCCGACATTAGCTTCGGCTAGCATGAGACGAATATCAGACAACCGAGCCGCGGCTCCGTTAATAAGATATTCAGAATCACCATCGCGATAAAGGCGACGAGTAATTACCACTTCAGAAAAATCCATGGGAATGACGTGATCGCTGTTATCAAAAGTCAGACTAACTTCGGCAAAACCTGAGCGGGTTTTGCCAACCGAACCAGAAAAAATTACATCCTCAGAATTTTTGCCACGCAAAAGCTTAAGACTTTGTTCGCCCAAAGCCCAACGAATAGCATCGGCCAAATTGGATTTGCCTGAACCATTAGGGCCGACAATCGTGGTGATGGCATGGCGGTTTTCTTTGGCTCCGGGAAAGGCTAATTGGGTTTTAACCGCAAAGGTTTTAAAACCCTGAAGTTCAAGTTTGGATAAAAACATAAATGACTGGAATATTGTATCACGAGTAAGGAAAGGTAGTGAAGTGTTAAAGCCAAAGCAAAATTAAGTCCAATTAAGTCCAAGTAGTTGACCAAAAAAAGGAAAAGTGGTATCTTTTTTACGTTACTTATGGCAGATAAAATCTTCTTCGTTATCAATATAATTTTAAGCATTGCCTTAATCCTGGGTATTCTCTTACAGGCCAGGGGTACGGGTCTTGGTGGCGCCTTTGGCGGCGAGGGTAATGTTTATCGCACCAAACGTGGTGTTGAAAAACAACTCTTTAGGGCTACTATTGTAGTAGCTATTCTCTTCATCGGCGTTTCCTTGGCTAATGTTATTTTTTAGGCCGCCGATTATTTTGTTGTGCCTTTGGCATATCTCCCCATTCTTTTTTTATGGCTATTTTAAGCCGATGGAAAAACATCTGGCAAAGTTTTCGCCGTTCTAAGTCCTTGGAAAATCTCACTAAAAACCAAATTCTTAAGCTAACTGCCACCAAAATCTGGCCCAGCTGGGGTCAGTGGAAACAGCTTGGTCGTTTTTTATCAACTAAAGAAAAAAAAATTCTGACTGGTTCACTTGTGATTGCTAGCTTGTCTTCTTTAACTCTCATTGGCGAGTTGGCTCTGGCTCATCGTTTAGAAATTCCCGCCGTCGGCGGCGAATATACCGAAGGTTTAGTAGGTACGCCACAATTTATTAATCCGCTTTATTCTTCGGCTAGCGATGTTGATTCTGATTTAACCAAATTAATTTACTCTGGTCTTTTTAAATGGACTGAATCAAGTGGTCTGGTGCCTGATCTCGCCGAATCTTACATAGTCTCTGAGGACCAAAAAACTTATACGGTAAAAATTAAAAATAATGCCAAATGGCACAATGGCGACCCGGTTCGTTCAAGCGATATTCTTTTTACCATCCAAAGCATTCAAAATCCGGCTTATCACAGTCCGCTGGTTTCCGCTTTTCGTGGTGTTCAAATTTCTGAAGTTGATGAACAAACCGTACAGTTTGTTCTTGAGGAACCGTTTGCGCCTTTTCTTTCCACTCTAACTGTGGGGATTTTACCTTCAAGTCTTTGGGCGGAAATTCCGCCAAAAAATGTCCCTATCAATTCACTTAATCTTTCACCAATTGGTAGTGGTCCTTATAAATTTGAAAAGTTTATCCGGGAAAAAAATGGTGAGATTCGTTCTTACTCCCTGGTTCGTTTTAATGAATTTTATAATCAGCCGGCAAAAATTGAAAAATTATCTTTTAAATTTTATTCTGATTTTGAAAGTGCCGTTGCCGCTTTAACCAATCAAAACATTGAGGGTTTAAACTTTGTACCTAATCATCTTATTGGCGAAGTTCAAAAAAATCGTTCGGTTAATTTACTCACCCCTAGCATGCCGCAAGAAGTTAGTTTGTTCTTTAATCAAGAAACTCAACCTTTATTAAAAGACGCCAATCTTCGCCAGGCCTTGGCTTTAACTATTGATAAATCGGCCATCGTTAATAATGTCCTTGGCGGCCGTGGCGCAGTCATTGAGGCACCAATTTTGCCGGGCATGATTGGTTACTATCCTGAGGTAGCCAAAATTAGTCCAGATCTAATAGCCGCCGCGGCTCTACTTGATAAAACCGATTACACAGAAATTTCACCCGATAACTTCCGAACCAAAAAAATTAAAAAAACCGAAAACGGTGAAACCACCGAAACTCTCGAAGAACTAACTTTAAATTTAACCACAGTTAATCAACCAGAATTTATTAAAACCGCCGAACTAATTGCCGAACAAGCCAAGGCTGTGGGTTTTAAAATTCAAATCGAAACTGTCGAAGCTTCAGAATTTTATACTAATATTATTAAGCCACGCGCTTACCAAATTCTTTTAACAGCTACCCAATTTGGTCTTGATCCTGATCCCTATCCTTTTTGGCACAGCTCACAAATTAAGGATCCGGGTTTAAACCTAGCTCAATACGCTAACAAAAAAGTTGACGATTTATTAGAAAAGGCTAGACTAACCAGCAACTCCGATGAGCGCACCACGGCTTATAAAGAATTCCAAGATCTTTTAGTCAAAGATCTGCCAGCGATTTTTCTTTACCAACCTGCCTACACCTACGCCATTAGCAATAAAATCAAAAACGTTTCTCTAACAGCTATTCATTCGCCAGCCGACCGGTTTCAGTTTGTTACTGATTGGTACATTAAAACAAGACAAGTATTTAAATAAAATGTCTAATTTCTAAAATGGGCGGATGGCGGAACTGGTATACGCGCAGGTCTCAGGAGCCTGTGTCTGCAAAGACTTGAGGGTTCGAGTCCCTCTCCGCCCACCAGAAAAACAACTTCCATCTTATTTGTTTTTTCCCGATTCTGGTTTCGGAAAGCTTCAAATAACATGGAAGCGTTGGTCGAAAACGTTTCCTCTCTCCAACTTAATTTATTTTAATATTTAAAAATTCTCTAATAAAAAATCTTTTTAGAATTTTCCAATTTTATGGTTGAAAAAACCACACCAATTAAAACCCATCGCCGAACTGGCGGACGACCGCCTCAGCGGCCCAATTATCAAAAACCAACTAATGAAAGTGGTTTTAAAAAATTCCGTGGTCGAATCTTTAAACGATCCGAAATTATTAAATCTCAAAAACCAAACTCCTCGCCTCAATCAACCTCGGGTGAAAACCAAAGTCTCCGAGTGGTAATTATTGGCGGTTGCGAAGAGGTTGGTCGTAACATGACTGTTTTCGAATACGGTAATGATATTGTTATTTTAGACATGGGCATTCAATTCCCCGAAGAAGACATGCCCGGCATTGATTACATCATCCCAAATATTAGTTATCTTCGCGGTAAGGAAAAAAATATTCGCGCAGTTATTTTTAGCCACGGCCATCTTGACCACATTGGCGCCGCGCCAATCTTATTAAAAAAACTCGGCTATCCGCCAGTGGTTGGTCGCAATCTAACCTTGGCCATGATCAAAAAACGCTTAGAAGATTACGAACCAAATTCTGCGAAAAAATTAAAAACCATTTTAATCAAATCAATTAGCGACAAATTTACTTTTGGTAAATTTAAAGTTGGCTTTTTTGAAATCGAACATTCCATCATGGATGCGGTTGGGGTTATTCTGGGCACACCTTCTGGCAATATTCTTCACCCGGGCGATTGGACCATGGGTAAAGGCGCGGAAAGAGTTACTTATAGCCAATTAAGTAAAATCCCGAGTCCGCGCATCCTCATGCTCGAAAGTTTAGGCGCTACGGTTTTTCAACCCAATCGAGTTTCTGACAAAGAAATGTATGCCAACCTGCAACTTCTCATCGACCGCGCCCCAGGCCGAGTGATTATTGGTACTTTTTCTTCACAAATAAAACGAGTTGGCAAACTAATTGAATACGCTGAAAAAATTGGTAAAAAAGTCGCCCTTGATGGTTTTAGTATGAAAACCAATGTCGAAATTGCCCAAAATCTTGGCTATATCAAAGCTTCGCCGCGCACCTTAATTCCCATCAATGAAGTTAATAATCATCCTGATGAAAAAATAATTATTATTTGTACCGGCGCTCAAGGCGAAGGTAATGCCGTACTCTCGCGCATCATTGGTGATAATCATCGTTTTGTTAAAATCAAAAAAAAGGACACGATTATTTTTTCCTCTTCGGTTATTCCTGGTAATGAACGCACAGTTCAGCGACTCAAAGATAATCTTTATCGCAAGAGTGACAATGTTTATCACACTGACATTATGGATGTTCACGTTAGCGGTCACTCCACAGCCGAAGACATTAAAGACATGGTTCGCCAAACCCGACCAGACTTCTTTTTGCCAGTTTATGGCAATCATTATTTTCTTAAGGAAGCCGCTAAGCGAGCGGTGGAAATTGGTTTTCCTAAAGAACGAATTATTGTTCCGGACAACGGTTCAATTATTGAATTCCGAAATAAGCAGGCTCGGGTTTCCGACAAAAAAGCTGAAACTGGTTATGTCTTTGTTGACGGTTTAGGCATTGGTGATGTTTCTCAAGTGGTCTTGCGTGATCGCCAAGTTTTATCTGAAGATGGCATGATCGTAGTCATTGTCCAAATCGATCGCAAAACTGGCAGCTTGGTGGGCTCGCCCGATATTATTAGTCGTGGTTTTATTTTCATGAAAGAACACAAAGATCTAATCGAAGCCACCCGCCAAAAAGTCCGCGACATTGTTAAGGATCAGGACCCAAACACTGAAGCCGATACTGAATATATTAAAAACAACATTCGCAACACCTTGGGTCAATTCATTTTCCAAAAAACCGAACGCCGCCCCATGGTTTTGCCGGTGATTATTGAGGTGTAAAAAGTCCATCCCCTCCTTCTTGTTTTGTTACAAGGAGGGGCTAGGCCGTGCCCGCCACAGCTTGCCACAAGCGACGGCAGGGGTGGTTAAAAGAACAAAAAACCAGGCAAAACCTGGATTTTTTGTTTTTTATTCATTGCTTAACCCCCTCCCACTCTTTTACTGGCTATGGATCGCCATGGGCCGCGGTCAAGTATGGCCTCGAGGACAGGCAGAAGATGCTCGTCGAGGCCATCACGGGTCTCGAGAGGACAACCACTCTCGACCCGGCCCGGCGGGACTGGCTGCTGGCTCTGGCCCGGTCGGCGGTCGAATAGTTCTTTCCCCCCTCTCTTCAAGAGGGACGTCACGCACCACGTTTTCACGAACGTGGTGTTGCTGTTTTTATAAGAACTTTTCCCCAACCGACGCCTTGACAAAGAATAAACTATATACTATTATACTAGTATAAAAAATATGAGCCTAGAAACTGCTTGGCGGCGCGAGCTAGAAAAAGTTTTGCGGTTAGCCGCTTGTGACCCTAAAACCTTAGGTTTATTTCTCGACGATTTACTTTCATCAGAAGAGCTAACTGTTCTACCAATGCGCTGGCAGATTATTAAACGATTGTGGCAAAAACAGCCACAACACGCCATTGCTAAAGATCTGGGAATTGGCGTAGCCACAGTCACTCGCGGCTCAAACATGCTAAAAAACAAAAATGGCGGTTTCTGGCAAGTTTTAAACAAACTAAAATAACTTTTATGTCATTCCAAACAAAAAATAATTTAAATTGGTGGCGAACTTGGCAAACCTAAGGCAAGATTCGTTTTATTTTTTCGAACATTTAATGAAAAACATTCTGGATCTTGCCCGGATGTTTTTTATTTTTGTTCGAAAGAGATTGGCGAATAATTAAGTCTTAATAAACCTCCAGCTCTGCTGGAGAGACATCAATAGGCTCTGCCGTCCCGGCGAGGAATCTTCGAAGGTGTGGTACTGTAAAAACAAGGGAAATGCCTCTTGATAGGGGTTTGCAAAAAATATATGC
>JAZDEQ010000036.1:0-15450 GCA_043808565.1 Candidatus Uhrbacteria bacterium
GGAGGCCTTTTTTACTTTCCCCATTTAATCGTCATTTAGCCTCTAAAATAGGGATTAAAACAAACAAAAAGGCTATTTTTTATTTTTTCTTCCCACTTTGAAAGAAAAAATTTTCAAAAAAAGAGTTTTGCAGCGGTCTCGGATCTGCTATAATTCTGTCATCTTAATTAAATAATATTTATGGAATCACCCCGTTCATCAACCTTTGTCATTCTTTTGGCCATTACGGTTTTTATCTCGGCGGTTTTTGGGGCGACTGGTGGTTATTTGGCCGACAAGTATTTTTCTTTAACTTCTAGTTTACTTTCCAGCCCCAATCGAGTTGATGAAAATATTGTCAAAATGATCGAGGAGGAATCATCAGCCATTAATGTTGTTGATAATGTCACACCGGCCGTGGTGAGTATTGTGGTTCAAAAACCTTTTAAAGATTTAACGCCAGCCCAACAGTATTCGTACGGCCAAGATTATTATGGCCAGTCTGAAGACCCGGATCGTTTGGTTGATTTAAGTTTTGGCACAGGCTTTTTGGTTTCAGCTGATGGCTATGTGGTTACCAATCGTCACGTAGCGGCCGATGAGGAATTTGTTTTTTCCGTGGTCACAAATAATGACGAAGAATTTACGGCCGAGTTTGTGGCGGCTGATCCGCTTTTGGATATTGCCATTTTAAAAATTACCGGCGAAAATTTTTCTGTCGCCGTCATGGGTGATTCTGATAAAATTCAGGTTGGTCAAACCGTCATTGCGATTGGTAATGCTTTATCGCAATATCAAAACACCGTGACTAAAGGTATTGTTTCGGGAATTAACCGTCGAGTTTCAGCGTATGATTTTGATCTAGGCAGTGAAATCATTGAAGGTGCCATTCAAACTGATGCGGCCATTAATCCGGGTAATTCTGGCGGGCCGCTGATTAATCTTTTGGGCGAAGTGATTGGCATGAATACAGCCATTAATTCTGAAGGGCAGGGGTTGGGTTTTGCTATTCCGATCAATGAGGTTAAACAAGCTGTGGAAAGCGTAAAACAAAACGGCCGAATTGTTCGGCCGTATCTTGGCGTGCGTTTTTTAATGATTGATAAGGATTATGCGACGGCTGAAAAGTTATCAGTTAATCAGGGCGCGTTGATTGTGGCTGGCTCTTATGTTGATGAATTAGCAGTTGTTCCCGAGTCGCCAGCCGCTAAAGCCGGCTTGCAAGAAGATGACATTATTTTAAAAGTTAATGACCAGGAACTATCCGACGAAAATTCTTTGTCCAGTGTGATCCGCGATTATCAACCCGGAGAAATCATTAAGATGTCTGTTCTTAGGGGTGAGGAGACCGTAGAGGTTTCTGTGACTTTGGAGGAATATAAAAAATAATGAAAGTTTTGGAGTCTTGGAGTGATGGAGTCGTGGAGTGTTGGACTTTTTTATTTTTTAAAATGCAGAGAAATAAAATTCCATCACTCCATAACTCCACGACTCCATAACTCCACGACTTTAAAAAATCCACCACTATAAAATATGATCCAAAAAAAACGCACTAAAATTGTTTGTACCATTGGGCCGGCTTCGGCTTCGGAAGCCGTGCTAAAAAAAATGGTTAAAGCTGGCATGAATGTGGCTCGGCTAAATTTTTCGCACGGTACTTACAAAGAGCATCGAAATTTAATTAAACATTTACGAGCCGTGGAAAAAATTACCGGCGAGCCGATTGGTATTCTCGGCGATCTTCAAGGACCAAAAATTCGCGTTGGTGATTTGCCAATCGACGGTTGGAAAATCATCAAAGGTGAAACTATTGAATTGCCGGTGACTTATCCGAACTTGTATCAAGACATTAAAAAAGGCGATCGAGTTTTAATTGAAGATGGTTTAATGGATGGTGAGTGCGTGGGTGGTCGCAAAGGTTTTTTAAAAATAAAAATTCGAGTCGGCGGTACGCTTTTTTCTCACAAAGGTTTAAATTTTCCTGATTCAACTTTGAAGATTGATTCTTTAACCGAGAAGGATAAAAAAGATGCGGCTTTTTGTGTTCAATCGGGTTTGCATTTTGTGGCCATGTCATTTGTAGTTGATCCGGCCGATGTTCGGTCATTGCGAAAAATTTTAAAAAAGGCCGCTGATCCAAACCAACCAATTCCCATGATTATTGCCAAAATTGAAAAGCACGAAGCGGTGCGGCAGTTTGATGAAATTTTAAAAGAGGTTGATGCTGTGATGGTGGCCCGTGGTGATTTAGGAGTGGAAATTCCAGCCGAGCAAGTACCACTGGTTCAAAAAGAAATTATTGAAAAATGCCGAGCCGCCGGTAAGCCAGTGATTGTGGCTACTCAAATGTTAGATTCCATGATTCGCAATCCGCGACCAACTCGAGCCGAGGTTTCTGATGTTGCTAATGCTGTGATCGATCATACTGACGCGGTGATGCTTTCGGGTGAAACGGCCACGGGCAAATATCCAGTTGAGGCAGTAGCCACCATGACCAAAATTATTCAAGAAACCGAAGCTTCGTCTTTTGATGATTTGTCGGTAAATTGTGAAAGTCACGATTGCCCGGAAGCTATTACGTCACACACCTTGCGTTTAATGGCCAAAGAAAAACAAATTACCAGCGCTTTAGCCGCCAATTATTTTAATCCTTCAGCCCCGCGTTTTAATTTATTGCGGCCAGAATTATCTTTGTTTGTTGCTGTCAGTAGTGAAGTCGAAGTGCGTCAACTTAATTTACGTTGGGGGATTGAAGCCTTTTTGTTAAAAAAATGTTCAGAAAAAGTTTTTGTACAAAAAGCTATCAAATTATTAAAGCAAAGAAAAATGTTGGCCCGAAAGGAAAAATTGGCCGTAATTTTAGGCCAAGAAAATAATTTTAAAATTTTAAAAGTGTAGAGTTTAAAAATAAACCCAATTTATTTCCCCTCTCCCTTAAACTATGCCGTTTAAACTACGCCAAAGGGGAGAGGGGCAGGGGTGAGGGCAGCTTAATAAAAAACGAACCCCGGTCATCATTGACCGGGGGGACCGAGAGGGGGTCCAAGGGGAAAGTGGTTCGGTTAGAACCACGAGGATTGAGACCGACCTTCATGGGCCGGCTGGGGCGAGAGTTGAGGCCGAGAACGGCCTCTAGGCGGGTGAGAACTCTGAGAGGTGGCGTCGTGGCGTGAGTACGGTGAGGCTGCTGCGTCTGAACGCTTTTTCTGGCAGGTATTTGGAAATACTTACCATTATCTGCAGTCCGTTCATGCCGACGTCGATCTTCCTGTCCGGATCCATATCCGCCAGGCATCTGTGGCTCCCGTTCCGTGGGAGAACTATATGGCATTTGGAGCAGGTGTGGAAGTTTTCTTCGTCTCGTAGGGGCATTTTCTCTCATCTTCCGTTGATGGGGTAGCGTGGAGCGTCTTCAGTAAACCCAGTCGGCCATGACATGAAAATCTGGCCGGGTGAAGACTTTGATATTGTTCGGGATTTAGCGGAAAAAGTCAAGGGAAGCGTATCCCCAAACCCACCCTTGCGTCATTATTGGGGTTTTGCTACTATAATTCCGCTGTTGGAAATGCCAAATAACAAATTTCGAAATAACAAATGATGGATTTTATATCTTTAAAAATATCCTTCCTTCATTTGACATTTGTCATTGAACAATTGGACATTTTTCAAAAAAGATTTTGGTCGACGGACTGGTGGTGTAGCCCGGTTAACACGTCTCCCTGTCACGGAGAAGATCGTGGGTTCGAATCCCATCCAGTCCGCCAGCCAAAGTCTTTTTTGTTTAAATTTTTATGCTTAAATCTAAATTAATAAAAATTTTAAGTGGTTTAGTTATTGTCTTTGGTCTTTTTTTGGCTGGCTGGTTGGTTGGGGCAGGTAATACAAAAAATTTAAATTCCACCACTGGCTCTTCAGTCGTTGAACAAGCGGCTGACAAATCGGTTAGTGTCATGTTTGATTTTGGTGATGGGACTGTTAAAACTTTTACTGAAGTTAGTTTGCCAAAAGATTCAGCCAGTGTTTTTGACGTTCTTTTGGCTTTATCAAATGAAAAAAAATTAGCCTTGGTTTACAAAGATTATGGTGGTGACCTGGGAATTTTTATTCAATCAATTAATGCCGTGCCAGGTGAGGGGGCAAGTGATCGCTGGTGGCAGTTTTGGGTTAATAATATTTATAGTCAGATTGGCGTTAGTAATTCTTTGGTAAAAGCCGGCGATGTGATTGAGTTTAAAATTATTAAAGGTCAGTAATTTTATGGCTCAGCTTTTGTCTAAACGATCAAAAATAATTGTCGCGATTATTTTAATTGGTTTGTCAGTGGCTTTTCGTCTGGTACCTCATATAGCTAATTTTGCTCCGGTTGCGGCCGCAGCTTTTTTTGCGGCCATTTATTTGGGCCGCTGGTGGGCCGTGACCGTGCCTTTGTTTTCTTTGTTGATAGCTGATTGGTTTATTGGTTTTTACAGCTGGCCAATTATGCTAACAGTTTACGGAGCTTTTATTTTGATCGGTTTAGGCAATTCATTATTTAAACAAAAAGATTTAGTGGCGATTTTTATTCGCAGTATTTTTGGTTCACTTTTTTTCTTTTTAGTAACCAACTGGGCCGTGTGGCAGTTTGGTTTTTGGTACCAACATAATTTGTTTGGTTTAATGCAAGCATATTTTATGGCCGTGCCATTTTTTAGAAATACTTTGCTTGGTGATTTAACCTTTGGTTTAGCTTTTGTTGGCGCGGCCGAATTATTTGGTTTGCTTTGTCGATTTAAAAAAGAAAAGACCTTGGTTTCAGAATCATTGATTGGTTAAAAATTTTAATAAAAAAATAATGTCGGGACAATCCTAGGATTGTCCCGACATTATTTTTTTTAGGAACGAATTTACAAAAGGGCGTCTTTGGCCGCTTTGGTAACCCGGAACTTGAGAACTGTTTTGGCTGGGATTTGGATGGTGGCACCAGTGGCTGGGTTGCGACCCATGCGAGCCGGACGATTGATTTTAACCAGTTTACCAAAACCAGCTAAAACAAATTCGCCATTCTTTTTGACTTCACGATAGGCGAGCTCAGTCATTTTATCCATTAAATTCTTGGTATCTTTTTTGGACAAGCCAGAGGCATCGGCTAGCTCTGCCAACACCTGGCTTTTGGACATTTTGGCCATAGTTTTTTTGAGTTAATTATTTTCTAAATCAATACTACCACAAAAGCCATAAAAATGGCAGGAAAATCAAGGTAAATTGGGGATAAGAGTTTTAGGATGATATTTAGTTTTGGCTAACCATTGACAAAAAGTCCTTTTTTTGCTAATATTTTTTGCTAAGATTTAAATTCAAAAGAATAAAAAATAGCTAAGTTGACAAGATTTTTGGTAGAGGAAGAAAAATTTTGCCAGCTGGGCTTTTAAACAGTTAAGGAGGAAGTTCCTTTTATTTTTTAGCCAAAAAGCTGGTTTTCGAACAACTCAAGACATGCCAAGGAGGCATACAACGATGATCAGATATCTCTACTTCTTGTTGCTGTTTGTCGCGGTTTGCGTTACCGGGTGCCCTTTCCAAGGGAAGGAAACTGGAGAGGACTGCGACACAGATGGTGACGGGTTTTCGGATCCGGCATGTCTTTCGGAAAACAACCGCGATCCAGATCCCTTCAACCAGCAGGACTGTGACGACGTGAACCCCGCGATCTACCCCGGCGCCATCGAGTACTGCAACGGCGTTAATGACAACTGCGACCCACAGGGATTGGTGGACGAAGACAGTTCCGTGGACGCCACCAACTGGTATCTCGACAACGATAGCGACGGCTACGGCGACGTTGATTCCGTTGACATCGCCTGTTACCAGCCCTCGGGTTACGTCGCTGACGCCACGGACTGCGACGACAGCGAAAGTGCCATCTATCCAGGCGCCACCGAGACCTGCAACGAGATCGATGACGACTGCGACGAATTGATCGATGATGGCGTCACCACGACGTACTAC
Source organism: Candidatus Uhrbacteria bacterium (assembly GCA_043808565.1). GTDB lineage: Bacteria > Patescibacteriota > Patescibacteriia > UBA9934 > GWF2-40-263 > UBA12403. The sequence goes on from JAZDEQ010000036.1 coordinate 5,965, forward strand.
GCCGACCTTGACAACGACAGCTACGGTGACCCGAACAACACCGTCGGGGCCTGTGAACAGCCCGAAGGTTACATCACCGATGCGAGCGACTGTGATGACACCAATCGCAGCATCTACCCAGGTGCCCTCGAGTACTGCAATGACCAGGATGACGACTGCGACGGTGCAGTTGATGAGGGGGGGATAAACCCAAGTGTGTGGTATCCCGATGCGGATGGTGACAGCTATGGCAGTCCGTTAGGAGCAGTCCAGGCTTGCTCACGCCCAACGGATTACGTGAGCAACGCTGAAGACTGTGATGACAGCAACTTCGCCATCAACCCGATAGGGAATGAGGTCTGCGACGGCGAGGACAACAACTGCAATGGCGCAGTTGATGAAGGTCTGGGTCTGTCCTGGTACGCCGATTCTGACGGCGACGGGTACGGGAACCCCAACATCCAGAGCATTGGATGCGCCCAGCCTTTTGGCTATGTCGCCAATGCCACGGACTGCGACGACGGCAGTTTCAACACCAACCCCACCGCCATTGAGATCTGCAATAGCATCGACGATGACTGCGACGGCATCGTTGATGATGGCGCGGCCAGCACTGTGTTCTACATGGACGCTGACGGCGACGGCTACGGCGGTAATTTCACCATCGTCGCCTGCACCCAGCCTAGCGGTTACGTCACCGACAACACTGACTGCGACGACACCCGAGCCACCGCGTACCCGGGATCTCTCGAGTACTGCAACGGCCTGGATGACGACTGCAACGGCGTGGTTGACGACAATGCCACCGATGCCACTGCATGGTACCCCGACGCTGATGGCGACGGCTATGGTGACGGCCTCAACGTCATCTTCGTCTGCACCCAACCGCCGGGCTTGATCGCCACTGGTGGTGACTGCTATGACAGTGACGTCATGTATCACCCGGGCGCTACTGAGCGTTGTAGTAAAAACGACTACAACTGCGACGGTCAGGCGTCGGTATTGCAAGTCGACGCTGACCATGACGGGTTCCCCGTCTGCAGCGAAAATCCGAACGATCCGATCGACTGCCTCGACACCAACCCCACCATCAACCCCGCCGCCCCAGAATTCTGTGACGGCATCGACAACAACTGCAACAACAGCACCGACGAAGCCAATGCTGTCGATGCTACCACCTGGTACCGTGACGCCGACAGCGACAGCTACGGCAGTAGCGCGACCACTTCGGTGGCGTGCAACCAACCCTCTGGCTATGTCGTCAGCGCCACGGACTGCAACGACAGCAACCCCAGCATCAACCCCGCCGCCTCGGAGATGTGCGACAGCGTGGACAACGACTGTGACGGCGTGGTCGATGAAAGTTCGGCCGTCAACGCCGCCACTTGGTACCTCGATAGCGACAGCGATGGCTACGGAGGAACAACCGGAAGAGTGGGTTGCACTGCTCCCGCCGGTTATGTCGCAACCGCAGGCGACTGTAACGACAGCCTCGCCGCGACCCACCCGGGCGCGACCGAGACCTGCGACGCAGTCGATTCAGACTGTGACGGTTCGGTTGACGACCCAGAGTCCACCGATGCCGTCACCTGGTACTACGACTCTGACAATGACGGCTACGGAAACGCAGCCACGACGTCGAGGGCTTGCTTTCAGCCTTCGAGCTACACCAGCAACAACACCGATTGCAACGACAGCAATCCTGCTGTCAATCCCTTGGCCCAGGAGGTTTGTAACGGCCTGGATGATGATTGCGACGGTGTAGTTGATGAAGGCGGTGGAGCCCTCTCTACCTGGTATTTGGATGCAGACAACGACGGCTATGGCGACACCTATGACACGGTGGATGCCTGTGCCCAGCCCGTGGGATATGTGGCTGATGACACGGACTGCGACGACAGCTACGCCGCAATCCACCCGGGCGCGACCGAGACCTGTGACAACCTGGACAACGACTGCGACGGCGTGACGGACGTGGGAACGACCGGCCTGGCCGAGACCATGTGGGCCGGGGCAATGGTCATTACTGAGATTCAGGCAAACGTGTCCTCAACCAGGGATTATGTCGAGGTGTATAACGCTTCGAACTGCACCTGGTCGCGGCTCGACAACCTGCATCTTGGTGGAACCTCGAGTGAGGCTCCACAGCAGGTCGTGTACGACACGACCTTGACGGTGGCCATTGGGGGGTATCTCCTCTTCGTGTCCAACGCCGGAGGCTGGAACAACCTGGAGAACGGCCAGTACGACAGCCGGCTCTCCATGAGCTGGTCGTCCACGGTTGACACGGCGCGGCTGGTCACCTCGACCGGGACGACGATTGACTCCGTCACCTGGTCAAGCGCCACCTTCCCGTCCGTGGCGTCCAACCACTCACTGGAACTCAGTGAGGACATCATGGACACCGTTAGCAACGATGCTGGCGCCAACTGGTGCTCAGCGTTGGACTCCGATCAGTACCTTTCCGGGTACTACGGAACTCCGCGCCAGCCCAACGGGGACTGCACGCCGTAGCAGTCCTTCTCATCCGATGACGACGTCGGCGAGACGGTCTCAAGGGGAATCCCCAAGATACAACGCCTCGCCGCTCTTCCTGCGAGACAATCATCTGAAGGGCCAACTCCCCAAGATGACAACCTCGTTGGGTCAACCTGCCCGCGAACCAAAAGCCATGGGGTCACTCCCCAAGCTGAAGGTTCGCGGGCTCCTTCTTTTTTAGGGGGATTTTTTTTATGATTTTTTTAAACATAAAACCGCCTCGATTTGCGAGAAGCGGTTTTGTGTTTTTTAAAATTTTATTTGACCATGGTCGGAGCCGGATATAAAGCTGGATCAATAGTGCGAGTAAAGCAAGTTCGGCCAATATCGTGATGCCAATTTTGGCCAGCTGAATATCGATCGTAATACATTGGATAAGAAGCGTTTTGACCTTCAACTGATTTGGCTGAAAAATTGGCGCATAATTCAAATTCTAAATTTGATTTAATATTGTATGCATAAGCAGTTTTTGTATCAGGATCAGTCGGTATGGCAAAACCGGAAATCGAATTATTTAAAAGTTCTAAATTAGCGGGTAATTCTCTTTTTAAGGAATAATAATTTATGGCTTCGCTTTGAATCATGGAAAGATCAGTGACTCTTTGGGCGTCTAGGCGAATCATTCGCTGTTCGGCTGGCGAGCCAACAAAAACAAAACCAAGAATAATGGTTATAACTGCAACTACAGCCGTACCAATAGCCACGTTTCGAGCAATTAAACTTTTGGCCACCACATCACGTCGTAAGTCCCAAAGGTAATAAACAAAAACCGCAGCCGCGACAATTAAAACCACCACGACTTTTAAAATAAAGCGCGTGGTAATTTCACCATTCAAAAAATAATTAACCAAAGTAATCAAATCAATAATGATCGTAATTGAAGTTATAAAAAGGGTTAAATACAAAAGCCATTTGCGAATAGCAATGCCGGTTTTGGCTGGGTCGCCTTTCATTTCTTTGTAAATCATCCAAGAAATTAAAATAAAAACTGGCCAAGCCACAATTAAAATTGACATTGAGAGTCTAATAACATCAAGCGCCGCCGCATAGTAAAAATTCAAAACATCGGGAAATTTCACCTCAATGTATTGAAAGTACAAGGCGATGAAACTTGTGACACCCATATAGAGAGTCACAATCGCCAAAAGATGCGAAAAGACATCCTTGGCCGTACTGCGGGTTGATTTTTCCATAAAAAATTTATTAGTTTTTTCTAAGGGAATTATAGCAGAAAAAGAAAATTTAGGCTTGCTGGCTGTTGCTAAAAACCAAACTTTTTGTTAGACTTTTTTCGTCAATAAATATAGGGGCGTCGTTCAATGGTAGGACGGAGGTCTCCAAAACCTCTGACGTAGGTTCGATTCCTACCGCCCCTGCCACGAGGAACGGTCATCGCAAGGTGACCGTTTTTCGATTGCAGAATATGGTAATTTCAGCGAAAAAATCGGCTCTTTATCTTTGATTGTGGAGTTCGATAGTAAAAATTGCGTTAGTTCGCGTTTTTCTTCGGGAGTTGCGATTTTAGCCAATCTTTCGGCGTTTTCTGCGAGTTCTAAAATCCTGTGGCCGAAATCGTAATAACTGATGTCTGCACGATTATGTTTTCCAATTCGTTCTTCAAGATTTTCGAGTTGCTTTGTATAATCAGAAAAACGACGATCGTAATCAGCTTCGGATATTTTTCGATCAAGACGGTCTTCGTACATTGAATCCATTCGTTTTTTAATTCGTGTTTGTTCAGCAACAAGAGTTTCAAAAACTTTGTCTTGATCTTCGTGTTTCTCAGATAATGATTGTTTGAGTGCCGCTGTAACAAACGCTACACCAGCATTGCTAATCTTTAGGAGTTTGGTAATTTTTTCAAACCTTTCGTCTATTTTTTCCTCTTTAACCCACGGTTGTTTACATTCGGTTTTGAATTGAGTGCAATGATAATAAACATAGCGACCTTTTTTCTTTTCTGCCGTAATTGACCGCCCGCATTCGCCGCAGGTAAACATTCCTTTATAAGTAAACGGCACGACGTTGTGCTCTTTCCGGAGATTAACGCTTCGACCGTTTATAACATCTTGCACTTTTGTCCAAAGTTCTGGTTTGATAATTGGTTCAAAAGAACCGTTTATCATTTTTCCGTTCCATTGAAACTTTCCGATATAAAATGGGCTGGTTAAACAACGCTGTACCGTTGAGACATACAATTTACCACTCTTAAGACACAGCGGGAGGTTAAGAGCGAGCCCGTCGTCTTCAAGTTTCGCAATGAGCGATTTCATCGAATAAATTCCCGTGGCGTAGTATTCAAACATTTTAACGACCAGTTTACTGTTTACAGGGTCAGGCGTGACAATGTTGTGTTTTGGGTTGTGGGGATCTTTGGTATTTAGATAACCGAGAGGGGCTTGATGTGGATACTCCCCATACGAGATTTTTACATCAAAACCTTTTCGCACTTCCTCTTTGAGGTTATCAATAAAACCTTTTGCCAAAACGGTTTTAAGGCCGTGCATTAGCTTTTCGGACGCCCTGCTGTCTTTTCCGATGGATCCACCCTCCTTAACAAGCCAAACGGTTACACCATATTTGTCGGTCAATTCTTCAACGGCGACGTAGTCGGTAAAATTACGATGAAGACGATCGGTTTTTTCAACAAGGATGTTTTTGATGTCTTTTGTTTTGACAAATTCCAACATAGCCGCAAATCCCTTACGTCCACTGCTTCCAGCCTTCTCTGCCTCCTCAAATTCCTTTACAATATCAAACTCGTTACGACGAGCGAAGTCATAAAGACAATTACGTTGTGCCTCTGGGGAGAATCCTTGCTCAGCTTGCTCCTTGCTCGAAACCCGGACATAAATGACAGCCTTCTTAAGCATAATTTATTTTTTAGTTGCTTCTAAAAAACGATTGTATTCTTTTTTGGCAATTCGAAACTCTTTGCCTATTTTATGGACTTCAATTTTTCCCGCCTTGATGTAGCGATAAATAGTCATACGATTGACCCGCAGTTTTTCCGCGAGCTCGTCAACCAAATAAAAATCGGGTTTATTTTGCATAATTTAAGTAAATGGTAATACCGAGGTCAACGGCAAAACCTAAGATTAGTAATAATACGCCGGCCGTAAAGAAACGAGGGTGATGTAGTAGAACGGCATATACTTTTTTCCCTTTACAAAATTCTTCACCTTCAACCCATTCGTTTTTATCCTTTCCAATCGAAAAACCCATTATGATTGCTCCGAGCAAGTTTGATAATTGTGACACGATATGCAAGACGTTTACCATATTTATCATTTTACAATAGTTTACACCCAGTTAATTTTATCAGCAACTGTCTTTAGTGTAATTTCATTTTTTTGTAAATAATCAGGAGGAGAATTTTGGTTTTTCACGAATGTTAAAAAGTTTGTATTGATTGTGGATTAATACGTTCATCGATTTGGAGTAATACCTCAAAAGCTCCGAGCAGGTTTCGTGCCGCCTCGGGTACGTCTTCGGGGGCGAGACCAAGTTCGTCCTCAAAGTACCGTTTTGCCAATTCTTCAATTTTTAATTCTGGATCTGGCAACATAATAAATCTCATCGCTCGAGTTTTTGTTTTTTGATTAGCAACCGATTAAAGGGGTTGGCCACATTTGGTCGCTATTTTTATAATCGACGTTTTTAATTTGTTATTTAACCTCAATACTCGTTTGTATTTTCTGGTTGGCTTGCCGTTGTAATAACACCGTTTGACCTCTTTGGCGGCTTTTGTAACAGCTGGTATGGTCACCGAACTCATCCGAAATCTTCCGCCACTCATTTGGGCGTCATAAGCAAAATTTCCGCAATGTCGACAACCAAATTGCTTATCAATGAGAAAAAGTACCCCCACTCGTCGTCCGCAAATTTTTTCGTTTTCAACTAACGGACAGACAAACCAATAGCGCTTGCCACCATAGTTGCAGGGTGTTGTAGTGAGTTCGATTTCGCAATCAATATCTTCCTTTTCGCCAGTTTTTTGGTTCGTGAAGGTGTATTGTAATTTGATGTTATCGCCCAAAAATTTGTTCTTGGTCATAATATAAAAAGTAATACTATTTTTGTCGTTATTATTGACCCATTCGATATCACCACGTTCCAAACCACCATTAAAACAACCGTTCTTTTTAAGCCAAAAGATACTAAATGATTTGGTTCGTTCCGCAATTTTTTTGGACATATTTATGAGGCCACCTTCCGTGGGGACGGCCGAAATCATTAGAGATTGGTTTTTCAGTTTTTGACTTTAGTCGTTCTGTTTTGCGTCAAAAAATTTCCAGATTCAAATTCACCCCACTCTGCGTTTCATTATTGTTTAATTCCTCATCCTTCGTTTCGTCCTGGGTTACGTCTTTTTTCCGTTCAGAGGATTTAGTGAATGGCACAGTGGGGCAAATCAATGTTTTGCGTTTATCGCTGGGATCTTGTTCTTGGTCGATAAGTCCGGCCGTTTCAAGCATTGGCAAAATTTGCTGACGTAGCTGGTTGACATCCAACATCCGGCCATAAACGTCATAATGTTTTTGCAATAGCTCTTGGCGGGTTATCCCTTCCTTTTTAAACGTTGCCTTGACACTTTCGCTCCGGCTGTCGTTCTTGTCGTTCCACGCCTTCAAAATGACCTCCTCGTAAAGGTTAAAGACATAGGGTGGCAAGTTGAGCTCTTGGCTTTCAGAAACAATATCCCAAAGCCGGAAAGCTTCTTCGATGTCGTCTTCATTAGCCGTGATTGTCGTGCCTTTTTTGTCCCGCCACCACGGGTTGATGAGAGCGAAGGATTTGGTAAGCGAGGTCAGTCGTTTAATATCTCGTTGGTGTCGGGGTTTCAGGATTTTGTTTTTAGCTAAAAACCTGTCAGTAATTTTTTGAGGATTGGCAATTTTTATTTCCTTAATACCTTCCAATTTAATTGCCCGAATTCGTTCTTTAAATAATTTTCGATCAAGATCTTCGTTTAGCCAATCCTTATAGCTATCGGCGTCCGCCTCTTTTTTAACGCTTGCTAAAATACCTTGTCTGATTTTTTCTTGATTCACTTCTGGGCTTAACAGTAAAAACCTAGTGGCTTCCTGTTCGTCGATTCGCAATCCGGCGGTACAAAAAATTACCGAGGGGAAACCCCTAAGCACGACATTTTTGGTTTTTAATCCAAACTTTTGACTTTTGTCGGTAATTTTTATAACGATTTCTTTCTTGTCGTGAGAAAGCAATGGTCTTAATCTTTCCAAAAGTTGAGTATGTGGTTGATCAAGAAAGATTAAAATCTTGCGGGACAAGTCGACCATATAACCTTGGTTCTTCTCATCCCATTCGCCCGCGTCGTGAAAAAAAGCCGTAGGGCTGCAATATGCGAGCTCTAAGATATCTTCTTCCGGAAACAGGCGGGCAATTTCGGTTGGAATGAAACTTTTGCCGGTTGAAGATGGGGCGTTAAAACTGATATTGAATTGGGTATTATCGGTGTAGGCAGAAATTTCACAAAGGAAGGTAACAATTTTATTTTCATTGTCTTGCTTGATGGTCAAACCAAGTATCTCCTTCAGATCTTGAGACGAAAGGGGTTTAAATTGTGAGATATCAATTTTTTCTGGATACGCTTTGGCGTATTTTCCGAACAAATCATCGGGATTACCGTTTAACTTTACAAAGTAGTCGGTAATATCGCCGCCTTCGCCGAGTTCTTTGGGTAAGGTAACTATGTAAATTTCGTTTTCAGAATTTTCCAATAATTTTGCGACTCTTTCGGCTCCTTTTTTGCCGGTCTCCATTTTATCGTTGACATCAAAACAAATATAAATCTTTCGCTCTTTTCCAATTTTTTCGATCCATTCTTTTTTAAAAGTCATAGCCCCGTGAGTCGAGGTAACGGCTGGTATACCTTTTGAAATTAAAGCCAATCTATCCATCTCCCCCTCACAGATGATAATTTTTTCGTTATTGACAGCCAATGTTTCCCAGTCGTAAATTTGAGCTTCGATTCCTTTTGGAAAAGTTATTTTTTTATTCCCGACATTTGGGTTTTGCCGAAGCTTAAAAAATTGAAAGGTTCCGTAAACATCTTTTATAGGGATCGTAATCCACCACTTATTGTAAAACTTGCCCCAGCCGAGCCTGTAGGCGTCTATGGTGGCGTCTGTAATACCTCTGTTATTGAGATATTTACGCATATCGGCCGGAAGTGCCAAATGGCAAGTTTCCACCAGTTCTGCGTTAAATTTTGTTCCACTTGTTTTTTTCTCAAAAACTTCTGGCTTAACGATGATTTCTCGTCTGTCATCTCCAAAAAATTTTACTAAAGTTTCAAGATTGCCTTTTTCGCCGCATTTTTTGCACTCATACTGTCCCGTCTCTGCACTAAAATACAAATGAGCTTCCGTGCCGGTACTATTATCGTCGCAACCGTTAAATAAGCAGTGAGCGATAAGCTCTTTTCCGTTTTCGCGAAAATCAACACCTTTGTTGACGAGATACTCTTTGATCGAAATGGTTTGTTGAGTCATATTATCTTTGATTAAAGTTTTTTTAACTTGCTATATTCCGCTCAGCTTGCTGCGCGGCCTTCCTTATTTAAACTAGGGTGGTATGCGAACGGTTAAAAAATCTTGTAAAACTTTTATTAAATCTGTTTCTGTTAGTTTAGATAGTTTTTGAGAGCAATTCCTTAGATTTTTTGACCGCGAGTATGCCACCCTTTTAAACAGTCTAATCCACTAGATACCGCGTCAGCTTGCTGCGCGGAGATTCATTGTTTTGAAAAAGATCACGCCCACCAGTTCGCCGGTGGGCGTTTGTTGCGTGAGAGAAGGTGGGCCTATAGCCACCGCAAAACAAAATGAGGCTTTTTTGTTATAATGTTTAGGTGACCAAGATAGAAATAACAACTGAAGAAAAAATTTTGTTGAAAGACTATTTACGAACCACACCTTTGGTTCTGATTCGTTTTAAATGCCA
>JAZDEQ010000037.1:0-28641 GCA_043808565.1 Candidatus Uhrbacteria bacterium
AACACCAACCGCGGCCAGAGAAATCGCCAAAGAAGTGCCGCCGTAACTCATAAACGGCAAAGTCACGCCAGTCATGGGCATAACCGAAACCATTGATCCAATATTGACAAACGCTTGTATAGTCAACCAAGAAGCAATACCAATGGCTACCAATTTCCCAAAAACATCTGGAGCATTTAAAGCCACCTTAACCGCTCGATAGAAAAAAAGCAAAAATAAAACAATAATGACCAAACAAAAAATCATGCCCATTTCCTCGGCTGTCACGGCAAAAATAGAATCCCCGGCCACTTCGGGCAGGTATTCAAATTTTTGTCGCGAAGCGCCATAACCCAGTCCAAAAATTCCACCTGAACCAATCGCTAACAAAGCTTGGTTAATGTGATAGCCAACGCCCTGAGGATCAAGTTCAGGATAAAGAAAAGTGGTAAAACGCGCCGCGCGATACGGCGCTACAGCAATCAGTAACCCTAATAAACCCGACCCAGCGGCCATTAAACCAATAATATGTAAAATTGGTGCACCGGCCACAAAATAAACCACCATGGCCATAGCCACGATAATTGCCATGGTTCCAACGTCGGGCTGTAAAGCAATAAGCGTCACAACGGCTCCCAGAACAGAAATAAAAGGAATTAATCCGGCCTGAGTATCGCGCAAACCAACGCTTCCGCGTTTTTCTAACCAAGCGGCTAAATAAAATAAAAAAGTTAACTTAACAATTTCAGCTGGCTGTAAAGAAAAAAGCCCGCCCACGGAAAGCCAACTATGCGAAGTTCCGAAACCAGAACCAATGCCTGGGATAAAAACTAAAACCAAAAGGCCAATACTGATTAGTAATAATTCCCAAGCTCGCTTTTTCCAAAAAGTGTAAGGAATGCGACTGGCACAATACATTAAAAAGAGACCGGGAATTAAGCCAAAAAAAATCTGATGTTTAAATAAATAAAAAGAATCACCATTGTGATCAGTATAACTTTGTGGGGCCGAAGCTGAGGCCAACATAACTAATCCGATAATCAACAAAAGACCAACCAAACCAAGTAGTCGATAATCAATTGGTTGAGAATCGCTTTTCTCCTTGGTCATAAATTATTTGGTTAAAGCATCAAGCAAAACCAAAGACGTACCAAGCGAAGCAGTAATAATTGAAATGACCCAAAAACGCATGACAATTTTTGGTTCTGGCCAACCCACGGCTTCAAAATGATGATGAATTGGAGTGGATAAAAAAAGTTTATGATGAAAAAGTTTCTTCCAAACCAATTGAATGATTACCGAAACCGATTCGATAACAAAAACTAAACCAATAATCGGTAAAAGCAAGGCTGAATTTGTCAGCAAGGCCACCAAAGCCAAAGTAACCCCAAGGGCCATAGAGCCAGTATCGCCCATAAAAAATCGCGCTGGATTAATGTTAAACCACAAAAAAGCCAACAAGGCTCCAATGATCACCCCACAAAAAACTGCCAAATCATATTTACCTTGAGCAAAAGCAATAATTGCAAAAGCCCCAAACGAAGTCATAAGCGTTCCACCAGCCAAACCATCGAGACCGTCGGTTTCATTAACTGAAAAAGCTGTGGCCACCACCACAAAAACAAAAAACGGAAAATACCACCAGCCAATATCAAAATCACCTAGAAATGGCACGTGCAATAAATTCCAATCAAGTTTTAAAGTAAACCAAAGTGCCCCAATAATTGCGATAATCAAAAAAATTAAAAAGCGATGACGCATTCGCAACCCCCCACCCTTAGCACCAATGCCACGAATATTCAGATAATCATCAACCAAACCAACCAAGGCCGAAGCAATAAGGGCACCAAGTGGCAAAAGGGTTTGACTTCGAGTGAGAAAGCTAAACTGACTAAGCCAAGTATTAGGAAACCATTGGGCACAATAAGCTAAAATTATCGCCAAGGCTAAAACGACGCCCCAAATTATTACTCCACCCATGGTTGGTGTACCAGCTTTTTTGGCGTGAAACATGGAAAAAATTGGTGTATCACCATCGTCGCGAATCCGTTTGCCTAATTTGTATTTATACAAAATACGTGTCCAGGCTGGCGTCACAGCAACGGCTACAATGAAGGCCAAAAAAGTTAGAACTAAAATTCTTACTAATTCAAAAGATTCAAGATTCATACTTATAAAAAATTATAAATTCAACAAAATGGTGAAAACCATAGCGATCAACAAAATAACTTCAAGAATTAAAGTAGTTAAAGGAAAAAATAAAAATAAAACTTTTTCCTGAGCAAAAAACTTCAGGGCTAGGAAATAATTGACCAGTAAAAATATTAAACCAAAAAATGGCAATTGAAAAATCAAATACCACGGACCAAATTTATCCACGCCAAAAAAAATATTATAATGCAAGGGAATAAATTTACTAGCTTCTTGACCAATCGGTTGCAAACGCCAAAAAGGAATAACGACCATTAAAAATAAAATTACCAAAGATATCAGCAAAGACCAACGAGAAATCGACGAAGTCCGCCAAACATTCTTTAGTAGCTGTAGGTTATTTCGAAAAAGATAAAAAAAACGCTTCATACAAAATGCGTTTCTTAATTTTCTTCGGCCACCACTTGGGTAACCCCGGAAACTTTTTCTTTTAATAAAGCTTCAACTCTTGTTTTTAAAGTAATGGCGGCAAATGGACAGCCATCGCAAGCGCCGGTTAAACGAACTGTGACAACACCAGTGGCTTCATCGACCGACGACAAAAAGATATCCCCGCCGTCTTGCTGAAGCATGGGTCGAATCTCTGTGGACAAAATTTGTTCAATGATTTCTTTCATAATTTTCCTCATTTATTATAACTAAAACCCAAACAAAAAACAACGGATCAATAAATCTGTCCGTTGTTTTTTGTTTTAACTACAACCGCTAGTTGAGCCGCAATTTAAACATTTATAACATGAAGCATTACGAACCATCATAGAACCACAAGTTGGACAAACCGGAGCGTCTGATTGATTGTCAAAGGTCGAAGTCATGGAAACCTTCTTTTCTTCTTCAAACAAGGTGGTTTGTTTTTCTTTAGTTTCCTCGGTTACAACTTTTATTAATGGAGTCTCATCGCTATTAGTAACCGTCGGTGCGATATTCATCACGCCAACCGTTCTTTGTTCATCGGCTGTCATAAATTTCATGGCCATCCAACGGAAAATATAGTCGACTAAAGATTTGGCAATACGAATGTTGGGATTATTGGTATAACCCGATGGTTCAAAACGCATGTGAACAAATTTATTAACTAAAACCTGAAGCGGTACGCCATACTGCAAACCAATGGAAACTGATGTGGCAAAAGCATCGGCCAATCCGCTAATAATCGAGCCTTCTTTGGACATGATAATAAAGACCTCGCCAGGGGTTCCGTCATCGTAAAGACCAACGGTCAAATATCCTTTGTAAGTACCCACAACAAATTTATGAGTGATAGCCCGCCTTTCATCAGGCAGGCGTCGACGAAGGGGTCGGAAAGCTTCACGGCCATCAGCGGCGATCAAATCGGTTTTTTTAACTTTCTTAGACTGATCTTTATCAAGCGAGGTGGTTAGAGCTTGTTGGCGTTTGGATCCGTCACGATAAACGGCTACGGCTTTAATTCCCATTTTCCAAGCTTCCATATAAACATCTTCAATATCTTGAGGCGTAGCTTCATTAGGCAAGTTGACAGTTTTTGAAATGGCTCCGGAAATAAACGGCTGAACCGCGGCCATCATTCGTAAGTGACCGGTATAATGAAGGGTTCTGGTGCCATTGGCCGCTTTAAAAGCGCAATCAAAAACTGACAAGTGTTCTTCTTTAATATGGGGTGCTCCCTCGATTGTGTCTTTTTCTTCAATATAAGCCAGGATGGCTTTTTTCTCATCATCAGTATAACCAAGACGACTTAGGGCTTCTGGAACCGTGGAATTAACAATTTTAATCATACCGCCGCCAACCAACCATTTATACTTAACCAAGGCAATGTCTGGTTCAACACCGGTTGTATCGCAATCCATTAAAAAGGCAATAGTTCCGGTTGGAGCCAATAAAGAAATTTGGGCGTTACGCACGCCTGTTCGACTAGCTTTATCAATCACTTCGTTCCAGTAGATTTTGGCCGTAGCTAAAATATCAGCCGAAACACCTAAAGGAATTTTTTCTGTGGCTTCTCGGTGCATTTTCATGACTTCTAAAAAAGATTCCGCGTTTTCTTTAAAAGCCTCAAACGGCCCAAGTTTTTCAGCCATTCTGGCTGACTGGGCATAACTAATAGCATTTTGAGCTGAAGTAATGGCGGCCGCCAAATTTCGACCATCATCAGAATCATAAGCTAGACCAAAACTCATAAGTAGCGCCCCGAGGTTGGCATAACCAATACCCAAAGGACGAAAACGAAAACTATTCTCTTCAATAGCTGGCGTTGGATAAGTTGAACTGCCAACAATAATTTCCATGGCTGTAATCATGATTTCATTGACATGCTTAAAAGAAGCAACATCAAATTCCATTTTGCCATTTACCTCCTTACGAAATCTCATTAAATTTAGCGAAGCCAGATTACAAGCTGAATCGTCGAGAAACATAAACTCACTGCAAGGATTGGAAGCATTGATTCGACCGCTTTTTTTACAAGTATGCCATTTATTGGAAGTAGTATCATATTGCAAACCAGGATCACCACATTGCCAAGTAGCCTCACAAATTTTTTTCATGAGATCACCGGCTCGATATTTAACACTGGGATTGCCAGTAATAACTTCTTTGGTTACCCACTCCTCGTCTTTTTCCACAGCTCGCATAAAATCGTCGGTAACTCGAACGGAATTATTAGCATTTTGAAAATAAATAGAAGCATAGGCCGGACCGTCGATTGAACCGTCATAACCAGCATCCATTAAAGCCCAAGCTTTTTTCTCTTCATCGGCCTTACAAGCAATAAATTCTTCAATGTCGGGATGATCAATGTTTAAAACCACCATTTTAGCCGCCCGACGAGTTTTACCGCCACTCTTAATAACCCCGGCAAAAGCATCAAGACCTTTCATAAAAGAAACCGGGCCAGAAGCCTTGCCGTTTGAACCAGCTAAAAATTCCTTAGACGACCGCAGGGTCGATAAGTTGGTTCCGGTGCCAGAGCCAGATTTAAAAAGCATGCCCTCAGTAACCACTAAATTCAAAATTGAACGCATGTCGTCTTGAACCGAATTAATAAAACAAGCTGAACACTGTTGCAAACGATCAGGCGTGCCAACATTAAACCAAACCGGCGAATTAAAAGCCGCCATCTGATTGACTAAAATATAAATTAACTCAGCTTCAAAAGTTTCAGCATCAGCCGGAGTTTCAAAATAACCATTAATCCGTCCCCAATTAGTGATGGTTACAGCCACTCGAGAAACTAATTGTTTAACTGAAGATTCACGGTCTGACTTACCAACTTGGCCATGAAAATATTTGGAAACCACGATATTTGTAGCTGTTTGCGACCAAAAATTTGGCATCTCGACGTCGGTTTGTTCAAAAACTATTTTACCTTTTTCATTAGTAATTCGGGCATCGCGTTTTTCCCAAACAAACATATCGTAAGGGTTAACTCCAGGTTGGGTAAAATAGCGATTAATTTTTATGCCCTGACCATAAACCGGCTCAAGTTGGCTTTGATTATTTAAAAGATGATAATTGGCGTACTTTTTAGCGGCATGAATGAGATTGTGATCGATCATGGCGGTGGTTACAACTTCGCGTAAATTTTCAGAAGGCAATTTATCATTTTTAAGCCAAAGTTTTTCTAAACGAAAAAACGCAGTGTTTATCACTTTTTCGGTAATATTTTTATTTTTAACGCCTGAGGCTTCAAGTGTGGCAACAATTGAACGACTAAGTTTTTCTTTTTGCCAAGGTTCGGAAATACCACTACGTTTGATAACTGATTTTTGCGGATTAAAATTTGAAAATGAAATAGGCGTGACCTTAGGGTCAAATTGGGAGGCATCGGACATAAAGAAAAGGGGTTATTAAAAGACAATCCCACTGGATTATCTTTTTTGTCCGAAATGGTCCTCCTTTCCATTTCATGGTGAGCTCATTTTACGGCTTGGCCGACCAGGTGTCAAAGAGGAATTTGTCCACAGTTTAACTGATAAAACCGCAACAAAATCAACAAAAAAAATCGAAATTGGAAAATTCGATTTTTATTTTTTTAATTAATGGAAACCAGATCTGAAATTAAAACGGCATAGTCAAATTAATTACCGGCTTTTCTAAAACTTTTATTTTAAAATCAACTGGGATTGGTTTGCGTTCACCACTGCGATCTTCATAAGCTAAAGCCCCGTATTTAAGACCGTATTCATAAACAGCCCTAGTAATTCGGACATCGTCGAGGCAATATTGTTTAACTTTATCTTTTTCACCTTTTTTCCACCACTCAATAGCTTGTAAACCATGACCGGTTTTCCCGGCCCCAACCGTAGCCTGAGCCACATGGTCAAGCTTGAGACGAAAACCAAGGGTTTTATGAATTTCTTCTAAAATATCTAAATTGGAAAATTTTAATAAATCACCGGCATAATAGTTATTCATGATTGGCAAATCAAAACCTTTACTATTATAACCAATCAAACGGTCGGCTTGTTCAAGCCGCGGCCACAATTCGGCAAATTCGTGCTCTTCAAAAGCCCGATATTCATCGGTTTCATAAAAATAGACGCCGATCACCGAAATTTTAAACTGCGAACGGTCGCGACTATTTATATCATCGAAGGTATTTTGGGTTTCAATATCAAAAACTATTTCTTTGTTCATACGTTTGGTTACGAATTACGAAAAGCCCCGAATATACGAATATTTTATCTTAAGGGTAACAAAAGAAACAAAAGGCTAAAAAATTTTAACCGCCTTGTAACCGTTATCGCCTTTGCAACAGCTACTCCCACCAATTAAAACCAAATTCGTATATTCGGCAATTTTCGTAATTCGTAACTCTTAAGGAAGACGGTAAAGATGAATGGTTTCGTTTTCAAATCTAATACTTTTTTCTAGTGGCAGGGTTGGATAGACAAAAGCCCGAGAGATAACTCGTGTACCCGAAGGATAATATTTTTTTAATAGTGGCTCAAGTCTAACTTGGGTTTCTGGAAAAAGATAAGTGGCCACGACATCAGCCGGCGGTAATTCCGCCTTAAAAAAATTGCCACCTCTTAAATCAATTTTTTTAGCCAACCCGCGATAAAAAGCCCGAATTTTTCCCAACCAACGAATGCCTGGATGAATTTCATAACCAATACCTTTAGCTGCTCCAAAATCAGCCACGGCCGTCAAAAGTAACGAGCCATCGCCGCAACCAAAATCGACCACCACTTCCCCAGGTTTTAATTCAGCTAACTCAAACATTTTTTTTCCGATCTTGTTTCGAGTTGGCACCCAAGGCACAGCAAAAATTGCAAAAACTAAATTACTGACAATAAATAACATGGCTAAAAAAAGCAAAAACTGAATAAAAATAATGAAAATGATAAGCAGGTTGTATAGCATATTTTTTAATAATAATTTCTAAAGATATTTCATTTAAATAATTCTCTCGCGGTTTCCCATAATTCCGAACGCCCGGCCAATTTTTCTAAATACCACCACTCGGCTCCCCAAAGATAAACTTCATCAGCACCGATCAGAGAAACAAAAGCGACATTATTTTGCAAATCTCTAGATGTAAAAGCTGACGCTTTCTCTTGATCCGTCAGCTCATCCAAAGATTTAGTAAACCACGGCTCGGCTTGCAGTTCGGAAACCACCAGTTTATCGACAAAAGGTTTAATAATCAAAGAACGGACTCGATAAACCAAGGGTGGTAATGGATAAGGAAACAAACCAAAAACCGGATTCCAACTAACTCGATACATTGAAAAACCCAAAACATCCGCTCGATAAGCCATTTCAAGCCACGGATCCAACTCACCGCTTACGGTTATCATAATTGGCCGCTGATCAAGCCGACGAACCAAGGCCAGTTCTTGATTAAATAAAGTTTTACTAGAAGCCGGACAAATACCAAAAGGAAAAAAAGGTTCGTTCTCGATTTGCCAACGTTCAACAGCTGGACTGTTTTTATATCTTTCGACAACTGTCCTTTCCATTTTTAAAAGAACTTCTTCGGCATCAGTATTAGTTAACCCCTCAGCCCAATCCGGAATAAAACATTCGGGCCAACGTGGAACCTTACGACCGATAGCTAAAGTTAATTTGACGTCTCGAGCCTCGGCTTCAGAAACTAAAAAATCCAAAGTCGTCCAATTAAAATTTCCACGAGTCGGTTCAATTTCTGACCAATAAACCGGCAAACGGAAACGACGGACTTTTAAATCGTCTAGTAAAGCTAAGTAAGTTTCATTAACCTCCAACCCTAAATTTTTCGTATAAATCGTACTAAAAGTCACACCAAACTCTGACTGACTGGAAGTGGTTAGCCAATTGATAAAACAAAAAAATGCCCCGACCAAGATCAACAACAAACCGCTGATTAAAATCATCGGACGTTTTTTAAACATCATATTTCGTCTTTTTTCTCGCGCAAAAAAGCCAACCAACCTTCAATTAATTTAATTGCTGCCTTAAACGGGGCCTCAATAATAAAATCAAAAAAGAACAACAAAATATTGACTCGAGGCGCGCGCATACTTAACCAACGACCGGCCCGAACAATTGGCAAAAAGAAAACATCAAAAGCGGCACCAATTATTCCACCGGCCCCTTCCATCATTACCAAATCCCGTCGGCTACCACGAATTTTAAAACCAAAAAAAGTCACCAAAGACAAAAAGAACAGAAAGAAAAAAATCGAAACAGCATTAAAACCTCGAGAATTTAAAATTCCGGCCACCACCCCAACAAAAACCAAAAACATTAAAACATAAAGAAGGTCAAAAAGGGTTCTCAGGCCACCTTTAGCTAAACGTTTTTGAGAGAACTTAATCGGTTTACTTGGAGTTAAACCTAAAACCGATTGAAGTTCAGAAAATAAAAGCTCGGTATTTTTCTTTTCGGGAATAGAAACCGATAAACCGATTACCCCGAGCAAAGCTGGATGAAAAAGAATATTAGTTAATAATGGCGTCCAAGAAGCTTCATGAACGATTAAACGATCATACGGCAACTCAATAGCCAAAGCTAAAATACTTTTAGTCAATAAAATAAAAATAATCGCCCGAACAATACTCCGTTTAACTTTAAGATAAAAATTCCGGTAACGTTTGGTGGCCGCTTCAGTAACTGCCTGATGAAAACTTTCTCCACTAGCCACTAACGAGCTAAACGTTGCGGAATTTTTTTCACCAATGTCGCGTAAAATTAAAAAAGCCGCTGAACGACGACGAACAAAACGATAGAGTCTTTCACCTAATGGATGTCGAAGTTGACTTTCCACGGTTTCGACAACTTGAGGTAATTTTTCAACAACCTGTTTAACAAATTCTGGCGAAGGGTCTTTTAACCACTCCGGAAAATAAAGAGAAAAAACCCGATAACGCAAAGTTGCTTGATTGGATTTTAAAAGCGCCCGATGAACGGCAATATACAACTGTAACTCCCGGTCCTCGGGTTTAACAGCTATAGTATCCCATTCCAAACGCTTTTTTAAATTTTGATAAACTAAACTAGCCAAAGATTCATCAACGGCCGGCGGTGAAAATTTATATTCCAATTCAGTTGACAAAACATCTAGCAACCAAAGATTATAACGTTGCTTTTCTTGATCAAAATTTTCAGCTCGATCAAAAAGCAATTCAAACTTAGCCAAAATTTTGGTTGCTTCATCAAGCATCTTAATTGGCACGCTGCTATTTGGTAGATAGCGGGCCCAAATAAGTTCGTTTAATAAATCGGCGGCCAAGGCTTTGGTATCTTCCTCACCAAACCGTCGCTTTAAAATCCGCCGAATGGCATTACGCCGCAGCAAATGTTCTTCATCATATTCCAAAGCATTACGAACTGATTCGTAAACACTGGCCGCGGCCGAAACTGTTTCATTAACCACAATAACATCGCCTTCAACTTTTTCTTTAGGCAACTGGGCTTGGCTAATGGTGGCCAAAAAAGCACTAAGATATGGGTCTTCCATAACGGTAGATATTGTAATGGATTTTTGGAAAAAATGGAAGATGGAATTGACGAACAACTTGATAAATGCTAAAAAACAAAGCCGCAAAATTCCCCCTGCGGTTTTGGAGGATCTGGTGTCCAAAAAAAAGAGTTCCCTATCACGAATGGGTTTTGGCCAGACTTGAAACGGCAATTGATGGTATGAGGCAAACTATAGCCCGGAAGGATTCCTTCAAAATAGCAAGGGCCGACGAGAGACTCTGCGTTTTATTCGAAGCCCTGAACGGCGTCTGTGTTCCGCCCGAATACCTGAACGATTTCGTCAGAAGACTAAACGAAATCCAAGACAAAGTCACTGACGACCTCAGGGCTCACAGCGATCTCTCTAGGGCCATCGAACTCCTCAATGAAACGGCCCCCCTAAGAATCTGGGTGGCCGGGTCAGACGCGGCACCATCCTGATCCGCAGTCTTCATCCTTCGCCCCGTGGCCCCATCGTGGTCATGGGGCTTCGCGTTTTTAATAAAAAACCAACCGTCGTTAATGCGGTTGGTTTTGAAAAAATCATCTTAAAATTTTTCTAACTTTTTTCTTGGACAAAAAATTTTCTTTGGAAACAACCGGTCGACCGATTTCTTTTTCCAATTCTTTTTTGGCTAGGCCGGCAACTCTGCCGCCTCGGTGAGCATCGTGTTTAAGTTTTTTAACACCGACGGAATTTTCAATCCGGTGAATTTCCGTGGTCGAACGCTCACCAAGCATGGTAAAAATTAATTCAAAATCATCCATGTGGTCGCGTAAATTTTCGCGTTTAAGTCCTTTTAGTTTTTTGTATTCACTCGGAGTTACGCCAAACGTGGCTTTAGAAATTTCCGCAGTTAAAATTTCGTAATCTCTTTGCTCTTGTGCCCCACGTTTTTGCCATTCGTCGGTTAACTCCTCACGAATAGCAATACCGCGCATTCGTTTTTCAATCCAACTGTCTGGATAACCTTTAAGTTTGTAGAGAATTCGCGTTCTTTTTGTCGCCAGTTCTGGATTTTCGATTTCTTGGACGCGTTCATAACCGACTTTAGCCAGCCAGCGTTTAAATGGTTCGGCTTTAGGTGAAGGGATGGATTGGATAATGCGAAAAATACCTTCAGTGTCAGCACAATCAGTTTCGCGCATTTTTCCATCCTCGGCTATAAGTTTCAACTGTCTACAAATTGTAGATAGTTGAAATTCGCTTTCGTTTTGTACTCTAGCTTTCATTGCTGTCCAATAAACGCTTGGCCTTTCACTGTCAGTAAGTGCTCCAATAACATCCACAACCGAAAACCACCATTCGTTTTGATAAAGTATTTTTCGAATTTCTTTCTTTTTAAATATAGCAATTTGAGTTGTTTCCACAATGTTCAAGATAAATAATTTTGATTTACACAATCATCGGCAACTTACGCAATTCACTTTGGCGACCAAGAACGATGTCCTCAATGCGATAAACACCATGGGTTGGGGCTTCGGTGTAGCCATTCCAGGCCATGCGGGCCAAACCGCCGGAGTTTATCCAATCAAGTAACCATTCATTGGTATAACGCGGGTCACCCTGAGACACGCCGCCGCCAATGTAGCGCAACCACAACTGGTTAAAATCTTCTTGTGAACCAATCGGTGGAGCCATAATAATAGCTAAACCCAAACCAGTGTAAAAAGACATTTCGCTGGGTTTGGTCCATAACACATCAGTGGTTTTTAAAATCTCGGTCATGCCTTCAAAATATTTTTCTCGCGAATCAAAAGTCGGAATATACAAACCGTCATTTTGATGGGATTTTAAACCCAAGTCATTAGCCGCATCAGAAAAATATTTAGCCACATCTTTACGAACCCCGGCCACCAAATTTAATCGCAATTCTTCCCGACCAATATTTTTTTTAAGACTTGCCAAAAGCTGGACCCCCAGCGAACGTTGGGCTCCGGCACCACCAACTAAATAAGTGATGGTTAACGGGTGATTGGACTTAACTTTGAAACGTGCTTCACTTAATTCAGTTTCCAAAACTTTTTTATAAGGCGTCCGAAAAATTCCTTGAGGATCAAGATTAACAATTCGGTGAGCCAAGAAATCCTTTAGAGTACTGGTTTGTGATCCGCCAATTAATTCCTTAGGTAACGGAAAACCGGTGAGGAAAATATTTTCCTCACGAACACCATATAGTTTTAAACGTTCCACCACTCGACCATTACTAGCAAAATATTTGATCCGAGATTTTTTAGGATCAAGCGGGGCCCAAGCTCGTGAAACATCAGCATCGCAAGTAACACAATAAATTTCCCCGGGATAATCAAAATAATCAGCCGCAAAAGCCGGCAAAGGAAAGGTCGAAACCAAAGGCAGGGGATTTTTAGCCAAACGGTCAATCAGATCTTTGCCTAAACCTAATTTTTCAATCAAAAAATAATTTTGTTTAACTTGAGCTGTGGGTTCAGATAAATCACGTCGCGGATAAAAATCGGGGATCTGCTGCATTTTATCCATGGTGTTAAACAAAAATGAACCAATAAGTGGCACTGGTTTTAAACGCGAAATAGTTTCATAAAGCTGACGACTTTTTTTCCAAAGATTTTTGTCTTTGTTGGGAATGCCTCGATAGTCATTAGCCGAAATAACTTCCCCACTAGC
Source organism: Candidatus Uhrbacteria bacterium (assembly GCA_043808565.1). Taxonomy (GTDB): domain Bacteria; phylum Patescibacteriota; class Patescibacteriia; order UBA9934; family GWF2-40-263; genus UBA12403. The sequence goes on from JAZDEQ010000037.1 coordinate 12,761, forward strand.
CAAATCCCGGAGCGGCCAAGCCGCTCGGGAATGACCATAACCCATGTTAACGTCAATGACGTGTGCCCTTTTTTGATTCAACATAGTCTAAAAGAAAGTACGTTCTTTAGAATTTTTAATTAAAGCAAAAGCCTCCTCGGCCGTATCGACAACTTTGTAAAGTTTTAAATCACTGCTACTGATAGCCTCAAACTGTTTAAAAACCGTTTTTTCGATCCAAACAAAAAATGGATCCCAAAAATCATGGCCCACACAAACCATAGGGACTTTTTGGGCTTTACCAGTCTGAATCAACACCATCATTTCGGCAAATTCATCTAAAGTCCCAAAACCACCGGGGAAAAAAACATAAGCTTGGGCCGAAGCAGCCATCATGACTTTGCGAGTGAAAAAATAATGAAAAGCCCGACCTTTTTTTACATAAGGATTAGTTCGTTGCTCTGATGGTAATTGAATATTTAAACCAATCGACTCGCCGCCGCCTTCAACTGCGCCTTTATTGGCTGCTTCCATAATACCCGGACCGCCACCGGTAATAACCATGAATTTGTTTTTAGCCAAAAGCCGACCAAGTTTAACAGCTTCTTTATACCAACGATCTTCAGGTGCCAATCGAGCTGAACCAAAAATCGTCACCTCGCGTGAAGTTTCGGAAAGAAATTGAAAACCCTCGACAAATTCGGCCATAATGCGAAAAATCCGCCAGGTAATATCTGACATGCGCGGAGTTTCCTTAGCTCCGACTTGTTCACGTGGCATTAACGGGAAACGACAGACTTTGGGTTTATTTTTTTTAATAGGCATATTTTTTATTAAATTCCTAAAAATTTATGAATAATCGCATCAGTCGCAGCGGCAACTTCACGAATCGACTGACCGCCGTCGATAATGGCGTGAGCCAAAGCTCGGTGTGGTAACATAAGTTCTCGAGCGGCTGGCTCAACGACTCGGTGGTGATACTCGGGGTCATAATTTGGCTGACGCTCCAAACGACGGCGCAGGGCTTCTTCTTCGGAAACTTCAAGCCATAAACGCAAATCAAATAATTCTCGAATTGGCTGGTAGGCAAAAAGCATTATGCCTTCGGCAAAAATTATTGGTGTTGGCTGATAAATTATTTTTCCTGTACGACGATTCTCTAATTTACTATAAATTGGCAACCAAATGTCGTTACCGTTTTTTAATTCTTTTAAAGCTTCAAAAGCTTGATCTAAATGAAAACTTTCTGGCAGGTCCCAATGCGGCCGATTAGCCTCCGCTGAGCTACGGCTTAATAAATCACCAATTTTTGGACATTCCTCCTCATCCTTATAAAAAGCGTCAAAACGAAAACGTTTTACCCCACCCTGTTCTTCAAGATGTTTAGCCAGAGTGGACTTGCCAGCCCCAGAAAAACCAGTCAAACCAATGAGAATTGGAATCATATCCTTAAAAGGGGTTAAAGGGGAATAAGGGGTTGGGGGGAATTTTTTTGTATTACTTCCTCCGATATTTTCCGAGCAATTCAACTTTGTCCAAAAGATGTGGTTCGATAACTGACAATAAATTTTCTTTGGTTATTCCATCAATTTTTTCCGTATCAAGAGCATAAAGAGTGAAAACATAATGATGGGTGCCTTTTACCGGACATGGCCCAGCATAACCACGACCGCCAAAATCATTTTTTAAGTCATCGCCACCGGTGCGCCCGCCAGGCGAAAGCTCACGAGTTGCGGCCGGAATATTAATCACTAACCAATGACAAAAATTTCCTGACGGCGAATCAGGATCAAAACAACTAATCACAAAACTTTTAGTTCCCGCCGGCACTTCCTCCCACTCCAAATGTGGCGAAACATTAGCTCCATCACAAGTCTGAAGAGCCGGAATAGAACCATTGGGTTTGATATCAACACTTTTGAGAAACATAGCTAGATTATTGTATCGAAAATACGACCAGGAATCAAATTAATTTTCTAACAAAGCAGACATCGCTACCAAATTCCTAGCATTAATAGCGGTAAAAATTTCTGGGTGATTTTTTACATAGATTAACAGATCCTCATATCTTTGCCACATTTCATTTTGCTCAGCCGAACTCTTTAAAACTGCGTCATTGATTGCTCGATCAACATCAAAAGGCGGTTTGTTGGTGCCGCCTTGTTTTTTACCATAAGTAAAACGCCAGGAAGTTTCTTGAGAATAAAAATTATTTTCATGCCATTTTAGATTTAAAAAAGTTGGCTGATCTTTTTTTAACTGAATAAGTGCGTCAATCAAAATCTTTTCACCGGTTGATTGATCAACAAATTCGTAAACCTTAACTTCCAAATCTTCTGGTCGCAACCATAAGCCGTCAAACTTTTCGCCCCAGGCGGTTCCACCTTCATGTTTTAAAGTAAAAGTCGCGCCTTTTTCCTGCCAAACTTGGCTGGCGACTTTATGAATATTTGGTCGACTGGCTATTCCGCTGACAATAAAAGGCGGATAACTCATTAAATCTTTCAAAAATTGATAACCGCCTGGTTCTTTTGTCGGCTGTCCGGTAATCAAATCTAAACGATGCTCTTCGTAATTTTTTATGGTGTTGTATAAAGTTTGATTATCCATTTGTTCTAAACCTAACCAGTCCCAATCCCAATAGTAAGGCGTTGGTGGCCGCAAATGATAAGATACCGCGACAACCGGCGAAGTTTTTAATCTGGTCAAAAGTTCAGGATATTGCTCGTTATAAGCTTGGGTTATTTGATCGTCAAGAAAAATATCGACTGGTATTTGATATTTTTCATGTAAGTCAATAATTTTATTTAAAGTCGCGGCACTTTGTTCTGGCAAAACCCAATCGTGAGTATTAATAACAAAATCAGTATAAACCGTATTTTGCAAACTTTCGGAAACCGGTTCCGGATTCGGAGTCTCCACAATCTTTGGTTGCGAGCAACCAAAACCCAAAAACAGCAAAAAAAGAACGGCTACAAAAACAAATTTAAAATTTTTCATATCAAAAAAATTATATCATAAAAAAGCACTCCCTCGACACAAATCCTTTAGATGGTGGTTGGGAAAAGTTTGATAATTTTAAGCTCGTTGATTTGACAGTCTTTTTCCCACACTATATAATTCGTAATGAGGAAAAAAGACGAATTTATCTCATTTAAACTAAAATTATGCTAAAAAACACACTTATTGAACAAAAAAACAGAAAAAACGCTCTCTTGGCCGAAACCTACATTCCCCGATATCAAACTGCACAGTTAGAAAAAATGTTAAATAATAATCTAATTAAAGTGGTGCTTGGTCCGAGAAGAGCTGGGAAATCTTTTTTTGCCATTCACGCTTTTAAACCGAAAGAAACAGCTTATATTAATTTTGATGATGAAAATTTATTAAAAGTTAAAAATTATAACGAAATAATAAAAAACGCACTAGCAATTTATGGTAATACAAAATATCTTTTACTTGATGAGGTACAAAATCTTCCAAATTGGGAATTATTGGTAAACAGATTACACCGAGAAGGTTACAATCTTTTGGTAACCGGATCTAATTCTAAACTACTATCTAAAGAACTGGCCACTCATTTAACCGGCCGTCATCTACCGTTGGAACTTCTACCCTTCAGTTTTAAAGAATTTTTACGATATAAAAATTTCACTCAAGACGTTGACCAAAATTTTACAACTCAAACAAAAGCTCAATTGTTAAACTATCTAGATTTCTTCATGAGAAACGGCGGTTTTCCAGAACTTATTATTTATGATCTAAAACCCGAAACTTATCTGACGCCATTTATAGACGCTCTATTATTTAAAGATGTGATAAAACGTTATAAATTAAGAAAACCTGATCATGTCTATAATTTAGAAACTTATCTCATTAATAATGTTGCCAAAGAATTTACTTTTGAAAGATTGGCCAATAATTTAGGTATCAATAGTTGGACCACGGTCACAAAATACATGGCCTACCTTGAAGAGGCTTATCTTTTGGTTGTTCTAAACCGTTATTCTCACAAAACAGCCGAACGTTTAAAGTCGCCAAAAAAAGTATATATGGTTGATAATGGCTTGATCACGGCCAAAGCGATTCAGCTGTCTCAAGATAACGGAAAACTTATGGAAAATCTGGTATTCACCGAATTATTAAAACAAGGATTAAAACCGAATATTGAATTGTTTTATTATAAAACTCGCAATGATAAGGAAATAGACTTTGTTGTAAAAAAAGGTACGACTATAAACGAACTAATTCAAGTTACTTACGATGCTTCAAATCTGGAAGTCGTTGAACGAGAAATAAAAGCCCTTTTAGAAGCCAACGAAGAACTCTGGGCCAAAAAACTGACCATACTAACTTGGGATGAAAAAAAACAAATAATCAAAAAAGGTGTGATAATAAATTTCGTTCCTTTGTGGGAACGCTTAATTGAGTAAATCTGTCTTTGGCTTTTGGATTAAATAATCTAATTAAAACAAATTTTTCTCAATCGTCTCAATCAACTCTTTCGTCCCCAAACTTTTTTCTGCTGAAACAAACACTGGATTAAATTCTGACCATTCTTTGATCAAGACTTTACGTTTTAATTTTGGTACCAGATCAATTTTGTTAAAAACGTAAATCTTGGGTGTTTTTTCAACCCCAAGTTCTTTTAAAACTTCCTCGACAACTTTAATTTTCATTGGCATGAGCGGATCGGAAACGTCGATGACGTGTAAAAGCAGATCTGATTCAACAGCTTCGGAAAGTGTGGACTTAAAGGCGTGCAATAAATCGGGCGGTAAATTTTTGATAAAACCAATCGTATCAGAAACCAAAACTTTTTCCTGGCGTTCGGGCAAATATAATTCTCCTACTCGAGTATCGAGCGTGGCAAAGAGTTGGTTGGCTACGTATTCATGACGGCCAGTCAAAACATTCATGAGCGAAGTTTTACCAGCGTTAGTGTAGCCAACAACCGAAACAGTTTTCAAACCTCGTCGTCGCCGCTCGCGCCGGTGGCTCTCGCGAACATTTTCGTACTGTCGAATTTTTTCCACAATCTTGCGTTCGCGCTCTTTCAAGTGTCGCTTCATGCGTTCGATATTGGTTTCGCCGATGCCACTAGTTCCAATACCACCGCCCTGTCGCGAAAGTTCCAAACCCATACCAAAAATCCGCGGCCCTATGTGACGAATACCAGCCAATTCAATTTCCAGTCGAGCTTCGGTGGTCTGGGCGTGCTTGGCAAAAATTTTCAAAATCAAATCCAGCCGATCCCAAACTTCAATTTTCGCTGACTTAAAAATATCTTGCAGTTCGTAAATTTGTTTTGGTTTAAGTTTGTCGTTAACAATAATAATTTTTACCCCCAACAACTTCCCTTCTTCAGCCAAATCTTGAGCTTTACCTGGACCAATAAACGTTCGGGGATGCGGAGCAAAACGCCGTTGATATTCTTTAACCACCACCAAACCACCGTAAGTATTAACCAACTCCTCAAGCTCGCGCAAACGCTCTAAACTAGCCTCAGCCGACTGGCGAGGTTGAATAAGATCGATAGGGATGGCTTTTTGTTTTTCGACTAACATGTGATAATAATAGCACAAGACCCTTAAACCTAAAAAATATGCGTAGCGAAACCCGAATGGAATTAGATAGATACGGTGAAATTGCCAAAAGACAAACCAAAGCCAAAAACAGCAAAGATTTAAACCGAGCCACAATGGCTCAATATGACTTGGCTGACGAATTGGCTAAGTATTACGAAATGCCAATTGGTACCCAATTAAAAATTTTCGAATTACAAAAGAAAAAACAAGCCGTCATGGAATGGTTAAAAGATGAACTTAAAAAACTTGATATAAAAGATAATTTAGTGGAATTACAACCAGGTAGCCGTTGGGTATTTTATCAAGACGGCCAATTAATTTGGCGTTCTGGTGATCGAGAGACAGTTGTCACTTTTGGTGAATTGCTAACCGACTTAGATTGGGGAGTCAATTATGCCTTTGATTCGGCGGTGCCAAGAAAAATTCGCAAGCAATATTTAGTGGCCACAGCCAAACATCGTCTTAAAGGTCTCTTAGATGAACAAATCATGCGCCAAGAAAGTGCTGGCGAAAAGGATGAAGGAAAAAGAAAAGCTTATGAAAGCATGCTCAGGGAAAAAGATGCGGAAAAATTGGGAACCGTGGCCGAAACAATGCTACGGAATTTTATGGCCAGACTTACTATTGACCATGGATTAACTTTTACTATTGAAGAACCTGATCCTTATCAAGATGTTCAACAAAAAATTGACTTTATTATTTGTCGACCAACCCACTTGCGTGGCGTGCGTGTAGATAAAAACGATAACGATCGATTAACTGTCGGAATTCAGTTCACTATGGATAACTCCTGGGAAGCTAATGTTAGAAAAAATCGACAACTAAACCGAGTGCGTCGTGAAAATCGTTTAGAAAATATCGATGACATGGTATTAGTGGAAATGAATTTAAATAATGTAGTCTTTGACGCTCTAGAGCAATGGAAAAAAACCCGCACGCCAGGCGGCCCGGATCAAAATTTACCACCACACATCAAGCACGATATCTTTTTTAAACTTTTAAACGGCCTTTATTCCGATGATGAAATCCAAAAAATGTGGGCTGAAATAGAACCAAAAATTTCACAACAAAAAATCGCGGATCAGGCGGCCTAAATAATAAAAAAATAATGTGGTAAAAACCGGTACGTAGGGACAATCCTAGGATTGTCCCTACGCGGTATCCCTACATTATTTTTTTATCATTTTTTATAATCCCAAAGTCACCACTAACCAATCAACCATAATTTGCTCGGTAATTCGACTTTTCAAAATCATTGTCGCCATAACCGCGCCGGTATAACCGTTTACCAAAGCGGCGTCACTGCCCCGAACAACGACTAAATAAGCCGAATTATTAATTGGTAAAACCCTTGGTCTAGTCGCTGAAGCCGTAGAAAAAATCTGATAACGATAAACAGAATTATCTTCGTAACTGACAGAAATTTCCCCGGAAAAAAATCCAGCCGTTGATAAAATTTCATCGCCAATACTGTAAGGCATGGGATCCAAAGTGGAATAATAAGGATGAACGCCGTTTTCGGCTAAAGTATTATATTCTTCACGACGACCGTCACTATCATTATCAGCTCGATCACCTCTAATTTCTATACCAGCGTTGGGAATAAGATCATTAGTATCATCAGAATTAGTTACGTGATCGATCGGTGGGGTTATGGAACAAATTCGATTGGTAATATCCGAACCTAAATCGTCACTGTCTTGATCAAAATAATAAGTTTGCCAATCATGAACTGACGGATCGTAATCATTGCAATCAGTGCCGCCAGCATAAAGATCCGAGTAACCATCACCATCAACATCGGTTAAATCTGAACCATTACAATCTTGATCAACACCATCATAGGCAAATTCGTAAGCTCCGGGATAAGCGGCTGGATTAGTATCGTTGCAATCCAAATTATTGCTGACATAATTTGTCGGCATAGTACAAACCGCGACCGAAACCGCGGAACCGTAACCATCACTATCGTAATCTTGATACCAAATCGGAGCATTAACAGCATCGGTATCGACTAAACCATCACAATCATTATCTACTCCGTCACACGTCTCGGTTGCGCCGGGATTAATTGTTGGTATTGAATCATTACAATCAACCGTCGAACTATAACCATCTCTATCGGTATCAACAGCCAAACAAGTTGTAGGAAAATTTTCATACAAATAAACATGACCAACACCGTTGGTATTGTGTCCATCATCGGCAAAGAAAACCTCAGCCAAACCTCTGGAACAATCCGTTCTAAAAGCTACGCCCTCCTGAGCATAAGTGCCAGATAAGCTATAAGTTTTATTTAAAGTAAAACCCGAAATTGAGCAATCCCATTCTTCCATAGCGTCAGCGCCATCATAAACCGCAAACATTTTTCCGGTATTTTCATCAAAATCTAAACCAGCGTTATCTGTAAATCCGTTAGTAGTATGAAGCTCGTAAAGAAAATCGTAAGTTGTCGAAGTTTTTGGTTCGTAAAAATAAATATCACCATCATGCTGATAAGCAACAGCAAACACACCGCCCATAATTGTGGTGCCAAACGGATGAAAGCCGTCTGGAATCCAAGTTAAACCTTCAACTCCATTATTATCATCACCATTCAACAAACCAAGAGCTTCATCGTGACCATAAAAGTTCCATAGTTCTCCAGTTTTTGTTCTGGTAACTAAATTATAGCCAAAAATTGTGCTAGTATTTTCATCTAAAAAATAAGCAACCGAACTGTTTGAATCAATAAAAGTCATGCCCTCAAGATTGCCTGTAATCCACCAATTATCTACCACTCTTCCCGATGAATCAATTTCAAAAAGATCACCGTCATCACCATTAACAAAATAGGTTCCTCGAACAGAGTTCCAAACCGCTCCGCTTGGCTCAAAACCCGAATAAGTCGCATTAATACCGGCCGTGATATCGGTGGCGCTCGAACCAGGCCAAGGAGTATAAGAAACCGCCAAAACCGGCCCAGCGACCAAAAATAGAATTAATAAGGCAAAAACCATTTTTTTCATAAGGTAAAAAAATATTTACCCCGCATCATATAAGAAAATCGAACAAACGTCAAGGAAGCCAACCTTTCAAAAAAATCAAAAATCAGGCAAAATGATTCCATTATGTTAATTCCTCAAACCCGCCAGGAAAAATTTTCTCAACTTTTTCCCAATGAACCCAAATTTCGTTGGACGCAAATTGAGCAAGCTTTGTTTTTAGAAAAAAATCATAATTGGTCAGAGGCCACTTCCTTACCCTTGGCCATGCGGGAAAAACTGGCCGCGGAAATTCCTTGGTTATCATTGAAACGGGTGGACGAATCTAGTGAACCCGACGGCTCGGTTAGAAAAGTTTTACTCGAAACCGAAGATGGTCAAAAAATTGAAGCAGTTTTAATGCAAAGCAAATCCGGAAAATTTTCAGTTTGCGTTTCCACTCAAGTCGGCTGTGCCATGGGTTGCGCTTTTTGTTCGACCGGAAAACTCGGATTAAAACGCCATCTTTCAGCCGATGAAATTGTCGACCAATTACGTTACTGGCAAAACTCGCAAACCCCAGTCAGTATCCCCAACCGAGACGGTAGCACCTTACAAGACAAAAACTTTCCATCACTCCACGACTCCACGACTCCGTCACTCCAACACTCCAACACTATTACCAACATCGTTCTCATGGGCATGGGCGAGCCGATGAATAATTATGAAAACGTTCGTTCGGCACTTAACTCGATTTTAAAAAATACTGGCATTGGCCCAACTCACATTACCGTCTCTTCGGCTGGGGTAATTCCAAAACTCAAAATCATGAATGAAGACAAGGAATGGCCGCCGGTTTGCATTGCGATTTCTCTCCATAGTGCCGATGCCAAAAAACGTAAAGAACTTATGCCTTCATCCGGTCCAAATTTTTTGGCTGAACTTTCTGAATGGGCTGAAGATTATTTAAAAAAACTTGGCAACCGTAGCCACTACATAACTTTTGAATACATCATGCTCGATGGAGTAAATGACAGCGACGAAGACGCGCGTAAACTGGCGGCTTTTACCAAACCGCTTGGTCGAGCAAAGATAAACCTGATCGCTTACAATGTCGCGGCCGGTGGTTTTAATCCCAGCTCACCACAAAGAATTCAGGAATTTATGAAAATCCTCCAAAACGCCGGAATCGATGTAACACGTCGGCAATCGCTCGGCGGGTCGATTAAGGCGGCGTGTGGACAGTTGGCGGCAACTACTTCAACTCACTCATCTTCGCTCTAATCCCTCTCTCTTATCTCTCCCCCAGGGAGAGAAGATTAATGAAACCCCTCTCCCTGGGGGAGAGGTTAGGTGAGGGGTTAAGGAGAGAGTAAACGATGTAAGTTATGTTATAATAAAACCACAATCCCTCCGTAGCTCAACGCGAGCGAAGGGGGATCGTGGTTTTATGAAATTTGTAAAAAAAATAAAAAAACTTTTTAAAATTCTTGGTCCGGGTTTTGTTACTGGCGCTTCGGATGACGACCCGTCGGGGATTGCTACTTATTCTCAATCGGGTGCTCAATTTGGTTATACTCAACTTTGGACAGCTTTTTTTACCACGCCATTCATGATTGTGGTTCAGGAAATGTGTGGTCGCATTGGTTTGGTTAAAGGGCGCGGACTAGCCGCCGTAATAAAAAAACGTTACGGCAAAAAAATTCTTTACCCCGTGGTTCTGCTTTTAATTATTGCCAATACTATCAACATTGGGGCTGATCTTGGAGCCATGGCGGCTTCGGCCCAATTAATTATTGGTTTGCCTTTTATTTTTCTGCTCATTGGCATGACAGTTTTAACTTTATTCTTAGAAATTTTTGTTAGCTACAAAGTTTACGCCAAATATTTAAAATATCTTACTTTGTCATTGTTTGCTTACGTCATTGTCGTTTTCATTGTTAAACAAAATTGGTCAGCTGTCGCTTTTTCAACTTTCATTCCGCAGATAAATTTTGAAAAAAATTATCTCATGAACTTAGTGGCCATTCTCGGCACAACAATTTCCCCTTATCTTTTCTTTTGGCAATCAAACTCTGAGGTGGAAGAAGAAGTGGCTCAAGGCAAATTAAAAAACATGGATGAAGGCACGCCAATAATAAATAAATCTGATATTCGACGAATGCGAATTGATACAATTGTTGGCATGCTCTTTTCCAACTTGATAATGTTTTTTATCATTACAACCGCGGCTTCAACTTTGTTTACAAATGGAATTACTAATGTCGAAACTGCCGAGCAAGCCGCCGTGGCTCTTCGGCCGTTAGCTGGAAATTTCGCTTCCCTACTTTTCTTAATTGGCATCATGGGCGTCGGCTTGCTGGGCGTACCAGTTTTGGCTGGCTCGGCTTCATATGCGGTGGCTGAATTGCTTGGTTGGAAATCAGGACTCTACCGCAAACTCAAAGATGCCCACGGTTTTTACGGAATTATTACTTTGGCTACACTGGTTGGTTTGCTAGTAAATTTTCTCGGTATCAAACCCTTCACCATGCTTTATTACACAGCGATCGTTAATGGTTTAGTCGCTCCAATTCTTTTAGTGGTTATTGTCCTTTTAGCTGGTGATAAAAAAACCATGGGTAAATATACCAGTTCAAAATGGCTTTCAGCCGCCGGTTGGCTAATCACCATTTTTATGGCCGCCGCCGGAGGTATGTTAATTTGGAATTTGATTTTTTAAAAACCAAAAATTATCCCCAACCTTTGATCTTGACATTCATACTATTTACAGAATAGTATGGTATTAAATAGTAAAAAATAATCTATGCAATTTTCTAAAGAACTTTTAAAAGGTGCGGTTGATGTGTTGGTTCTCCGCCTGTTGGCCGAACGTGGTGAGGCTTACGGTTACCAACTTATTGAATTAATTAAAAAAGATAGCGGTGATGTTTTCGAGCTTCAAGAAGGTACGCTCTATCCCCTACTCTACCGTCTCGAAGATCGTGGTCTAATCACCAGCGAACGCAAAGAAGCCAAGAACGGCAAAATTCGTCGTTATTATCACCTCACTAAAAAAGGTCGCGGCCTTTTAACTGATAAAACTAAGGAATACAAAGGTTTTATTAAAGGTTTAAGTTTGGTTCTTGATCTTTCTCGTATATGAACGAACTGTCTTTTTTCGAAAAAATAAAAACCGAAGTTCGTGATCCAGCTTTACGCGACCGCTTGCTCGAGGAATTAAATGACCATCTTGAAGATGCTCAAACTAAAAATTCCGAGACTTCGGAAAAAATTTTTGGCGAAGCTAAAATTATTGCCGCGCAAACCAATAGTCTAAAAGGTAAAAATTTTCTTTTGGCTGATATTTCTTTGGCTTTGGTTGTTGGCTTAATAACTTTTATTTTTCTAATCGGTCTCTCGTCGCTTTTTTCTTTAGTCACCGAACAAAACCGTCCGATTCTTGGTTTGATTACCTGCCTCTTTGGCCTGATTATTTATAGTTCGGCGATTTTTATTTTTTATTTAGCCGTTTTAAAACGTTTTTTTATTCATTTTGGCCAATCAACCAGTCGGACAGTTTTACTTTTTTTGGCCTTTTATTTTCCCTGGGCTCTAGGCACTATCGAAGGTCTTCAACCCGCCTTTTTTTCCTTAAATTCTGAAATGCCGCTTAGTCTGCGTTTGGAAGCTTTTTTAGTCTTAATTCCCGCCGTCTTATTATTAAAATTATTTAAAACCGGCGATCGTTGGATTATTAAAAATGATCACCGGCTTAATTTTTGGTTGGGCAAAATTTTAAAAAAACTTCATTTCATAATTGCGCCGCTCGTGGTTTTCGTGATTTTAATTTTGACCAATAATTGGGATTCTGGCGACTCGCCTTTAAGTTTTATTTTAATGCCACTTTATCTGCCATTTTTTGTCGCTTATTTATTTTGGGGGCTGAGCTGTTCGCTGACTGGACTAATTTTTACTTTCATAAACCTACCAACGATTTTGGGGTTTTGGCTTAATACCCTTTTCATTATTGTCCTAACTATTATCTTACCAATCGGCCAAATCATTTGGCGACGAAAAGCCGGGGCTTTACAAAAAATTATTCTGGCTATTTTTCTGCCGCTCTTTATCATGATTCCTTTTGTCCCCCACGATATTCCCAAACCAGTTTGGTATACACCGGTAGTTTGGAGTTGGGAAGATCTGGAAAAACAACAATTAAATATTGCTTTCCCTTGGGCGGCCGCTTTAATGCGTCGAGACGACGGTATGAATGTAAGTTATGAAGCCACGGCTTCAGAAAAATCGCTTGAAGTCCTTCAGCTAGGCGGCTCGGCCATAAATTTTCTCCGCGGCCAATCACCAACAATTAAACAAATGGTTTCCACAAGTAAAAATGACAATTATCAATTGACCGGTATCAATCTAAAAGATTTTTCTTGTAACAATCCGGAAGCTAATGTAACTCTGGATAAAATGATTCAACCACCAGAACAAAATACTAGTCCTTTAGGCATGTTTGGTACTGAGTGCCTTCAACTCGCTTATAAAAATCAACCCATTGTCGACATTCTGCCCGGTGGGTTGATTGACCTTGATTTGACGACCGATGGTTTGTTAGCCATTGGCATCAGCATGGGTTCGTATGATCCGACTTATGTTTACGTGACAGATATTTCGGAATTAATGAAATAAATATGAAAAAACATTTAATCATTGCCCTAATAATATTTTTGGTTGTGGTTGTTTTGTCACTGGCTTCTAATTTTATCCATTGGGATGAAACTCCGCTGGAACAAACTATTTTTGCTCTACCTTTAGGGATTGGGTTACTTTTAGAATTGCCTTTTTTAACTATTATTAGTCCTCTGGCCCAAACCGACGCGACCTTTATATACTTTAAACAATTAGCCGCCTTTATTCCGTTTATCGCCGGACTTTTTTATGCTGGTTTATACTATCTTATAATTTTTGTTTCCAAAAAACTTTTAAAATAAAAAAACAAAATTTGTTTTTTGGTTTTTAAATAATTTACTGAATTAGCAAAAAAAGTCTTGGTCATAAATTATTCTTGAGCTGACCAAAGTAAATCCAGGCTCTCTCTACGTTTTTCAACTTTAGTTTTAAAACCACCGCTTAATAACCTAGTAATATCGTCATTATATTTGGCCTTAATTTTTTCTGGTAATTCACCCGAAGAAATTCTGTCTAATAGTTCATAAAATTTTTCAACTTCTAATAGACTCAAAGCAAAATCGTTTAAAATCTTTTTTGCTTGAACAAAATCTTCTTCTGCTGGTTCGCTGTCTTTTTTTGCTCTAATCGATTTTATTTCTTTTTCAATTTCGGTTCGGTATTCTAAAAGATATTTCTTAACTTTGGCCACGGCTTTATCGATCGCTGATTCCATTTCAAAATTTAAGAAATATTGATCTCTTAATGCCTCTCTGGTAAAAACCCTGAAACCTGAAAGAGGTTTAACCATCTTTTTCAGGCGATCGGGCATTACTTTTGTATCGTAAAAAAATTCAAAAGGATATCGATAAGCCGTGGCTCTTCCGTCTCTTTCGCCCAAAACTGTTATCTCGCCACAAATCACTTTTGCCGCATGATCAGGCATAACTCTTATTGGGCTTCCGCGTTCGATCTTTCTTTTCTGACTCAAATCTTTTAAAGGATCGGGAAGTTCATAAAAAGAAACTCTTTTTCCTTCTTCTAATAAACTATCAACAATCTTCCTGAAAGTTTTTTCAGAAAAAACCACGGCATCAAAATCGCCAGGCATTTTTGTTATAATTCCCTGAAGATACATAGCTGTACTAGCGGCCACAGCATAATCTCTAAACGGCGCTAAAACCCGCCTAAAAATATCCAAGGCTCTATGAGTAACTTCACGTTCTTCTTCTTCAGAAACCCGCTCGTCATCAACTTGCATGACTACATTTTTTAAATGATCCCTTCTTTCTAATTCTGCCGGCACTTCTAAGTCTACATCTACAGCGTCAACACTCGGTCCTTCGTCTGATGTTGTTGTCCAACTAGGTTCAGAGCTTCCTAACGGATCAAAAAAATCTCTTTCTCTTTCAAACATAAAAAAGTAATTAAACTTGATATTTTTCTAAAACGCTTTTTAAAATTCTATCATAAAAACCAGTAATTTGGCGAACTTTTTCTGGCTCGGCCATAATTTGTTCAGTAAATTCGGCAATCTTTTTGACCATCTCCGATGAAGAACCGCAACCTATAAAAATCCCCTGATAATCTTCAAAAGTTAATAGTGACCGACGCTGGTAACTTTTGATCATTAAAGAATAAAAATTTTCGAGCAATTGGTGATCTTCATCGTTTGGCGATTTAGCTGGACAGACAATTTTTTTAATAATTAAAGGTAGCGTCTGGCCTAAAATATTAAAAGAAATCTGATCTTCGACAACTTTTTCAGCCGTTGTATACAACCAAAGCCGATTGGGCGCCATTAATTCTTCGTCTGGCCAGGGTGCGGTTTTAACGTAAAAATCTTCAGACTTTTCGTCATACAAATTATGAATTGCCCAACCCTTAGAAAAATCATCGAGCTCTTTTTTAAAAGGATCGCGAAGACTTTCTAAATCATGAGTTTTATGCCGTTCGAGTTTGGTCATGTTTCTTGAGTCAGGATAAGTGACCCCTGAATAGTAGGCTGACAAATCTTTAATTTCTAAAAAAGGTACAAGTTCGTGGGCAAAACGGAGGTGAGTGGCGTAAAGGGCCATAAAAAAATATTTAATAAAATAACAATAACACAAAATTTTCCCAAAAAGAAACCCCGCACCACTCGCGAAGACCCAACAAGGTAGTTCTTAAAATAGAACACGCCGCAATCCTTTCGGGTTGCGGCGTGCAAGGCGCCCAATGTCCTGGCGGTGGAATCCAAGAGATGGAGAGGGCTATCCAGTTGTCCCTCTCCACGACTTGCTCGAAAATCACAGTCGTGGCTTCCGGACAAACGGCTATCATTGATACGGCCGCTGGAATCGGCCAACCGTTCTGAACGACCACCGCTTGTCGGAACCGTCGCCCCTGGGCGTCGGCATTGGCGATGGCGGGAGAAGTCCGGATTTCTCCTTCGGTGAAAAAAATGATCAAAAGGAGCACCCCGCAGAGTACTCCCAGAAAAACCAGTGTCATGGGTGTACTCCTTGGAATGACTGGATATGTTAGCAGAAAAATAAAAACAAGTCAAGGGGTGGATCGAGACCGCTGCAAAACTCTTTTTTTGAAAATTTTTTCTTTCAAAGTGGGAAGAAAAAATAAAAAATAGCCTTTTTGTTTGTTTTAATCCCTATTTTAGAGGCTAAATGACGATTAAATGGGGAAAGTAAAAAAGGCCTCC
>JAZDEQ010000038.1:0-7703 GCA_043808565.1 Candidatus Uhrbacteria bacterium
AAACGAAAGCGAAGTTACAACCAGGCGCGGAAGTTCACCTCTCCAGTTGGCCGACTGTCAGTTACCTAAAATTCATAATTGGATCTCTTGGCTCAGAAAAAACTATCGACCGCCAGCCACCTGATTTCCTACCAGTGCCATTATTATTATACACGCTTGAACACAAAAAGTCAATTATGGTATTTCAGCTTAAGAAAGCCATTTTGTTTGAGTTTTCCACAAAAGTTGTTCAAGCGGTTTTCGTTTCTGTTTTAAGTTATCCACAGATTTGGATATTTATGCCGAAGTTATCCACATAACTTAGCGGCAAATTGTAAAACCATTGTGGTTTAAAGCAAAACTATTAAATTTTAAGGCGATTTGCTTTAAAACTAGATTAGAAAGAAAGTCAGAATCATTTAGAAAACCAGCGGCTTCTTTGGTATTAATAAAAACCAGGTTTTCTTTTGAGCCGCAAACCGTTTGTTTATTGGCTTTATTTTTTAAATACTCGTTTAAAAGAGTAATATTTGAAGAAATTAGGGTTTTATTGTCTTTTTGGGTGGTAAAAATTTTGTCATTGCCAATTTTGGCACTTTTTATTTCCTGACCGTCTAACCATTCGCTGGCTAATTCGATTTTTGAAGGATCAACCAGGATTTCTTGGGCTGTTGAGTTGTCTGGTAGGACCAAAGGATTAATGGTCGGGTTTTGTATGGTGGCAATGGTTTGCATTAGACTGGCAGTTATTCCGGAATTTAGCTCCGTTTCCACCAAAAAGTCGATTTTATTTGGGTTTTCTAGGGATTTGGCAATTAAGAAAAGAGAATTTTCCTTTTGAATTTCTGACATTAAATCCGTACTTTTTAAAAGTTTTAAAGGTTCTATTAGTTGGTCAAAACGGTTTAATAAAGAAGTTAAATTAACCGGCTTATCTTTTTGTAAAACAACAGCCGCAATGGTTTCGGGCGGTAAAAATGGTAAAGCAAAAGCGGTGTTTTCTTCGTGTAAGGCAAAGAAATAGCCATTTTCGGAAAAAGTAATTCTGCCAACTGATTTGTCAACAGTAATGTAGCCAAATGTTTTTGGCCAAATTGATGAAATATGGAATTTTGTTTGGCCCTTGGTAGAAAAAGGTATTGGATCTGATGATAAAAGCCAATGATTGGTTCCAAGCTTTTGAAGATTGATACCGTAAGCTTTTAAAAGATCTTGAGGTAAGTTTTTTTCCAGAGTTCGAAGAGCCACCGCGGTTTTTCCTTCGGGTAAGATAAAAATGGCCGCCTCGCTGGGTTTAAAATTAGCCAAATCGCCGATGGTTAGTGGCCGATCAGTAATAATTGATAGATCGCCGAAGTCAGTAATCAATTTATTCCATTCTTTCGTGGTTGGAGTTAGGTGAATAGTTGCTAAGGTTTCTTTTGGAGCAAAAGCCGATAAGGAATCGCGATTAAACCAAAGATTAGACGTAAGAAAAACCAAAAAACAGAAAATCAAACCCAATAAAACAACCCAAAGAACCCGCCTGGAACGAATCGAGAGGCGGGTTCTTTGATTGGTATAAAGGGGGATGTTTAGACTGGGCATTTGGTTGGGTTGGTTTGGTGTAAGGGGCGTTAAGGATTTTTATGGGGCATTAAATGGCGTTAAGGGGGTGGAGGATTTGTTTTTAATAAAACACTCCATGCCTCAATGCCCTTTAGCGCCCCAATAAAGCCTTAACGCCCCCAAAAAAACATTAATCTTGTCGCGGTGGGCGTGGACCAGATGGCGGGCGGCCGCTAAATGGTCGGTGGCTGCCACCTTGTGGTCGACCACCAAAGCCGCTGTTACTATCAGTTGGTGACACGACTGGTTGTTCTGGATAAACATTGCCCGGAGCATCTTTCATGGAAAGATTGATTCGGCCCATGTCATCGATTTCTGAAACCTTAACAAAAACCTTGTCACCTACTTTTACAATATCAGAAACTTTATTGACTCGCCAAGGGGCCATTTGGCTAATATGAACCAAACCTTCTTGTTTGGGCAGGACTTCAACAAAAGCACCGAAATCCATTAGGCGAGTAACTTTACCAGTAAACATTTCGCCAGCCACGACTTCGCGGGTTAAATTCTTGACCCATTCGTAAGCTTTTTGGGCGCCTTCAGCATTAGTTGAAGTGATACAAACCAAACCATCATCTTCAATATCAATAGCTTGAACGCCAGTGGTGGCAATAATTTCATTAATAACCTTACCGCCAGGACCAATAACATCGCCAATTTTTTCTGGATTGATCCGAAGAGTGATAATCCGTGGGGCATAAGGCGAAAGTTCGGCTCGTGGAGCAGGTAGAACCGATGTGATAACTTCAAGAATTTGTAAGCGAGCTGGCCGAGCTTGGTTGATGGCCGCTTCAACGATTTCCATAGTTAAGCCAGCTGTTTTGGTATCCATTTGAATGGCGGTGATGCCATCTTTGGTGCCAGCGATTTTAAAATCCATGCCGCCAGTACTGTCTTCTAAATCTTGAAGGTCAGTGAAAACTTTCCAATCACCTTTTTTGTTGCTGGCTAAACCCATGGCCAAACCGGCAACTGGCGCTTTGATTGGCACGCCAGCGTCCATAAGAGCCAAGGTGGCGCAACAAGTGGAAGCCATAGAGCTTGAACCATTGGAACCCAAAACTTCAGAAACCACACGAATGGTGTAAGGGAAAGTTTCCTTATCTGGCATCATGGGCACTAAGGCTTTTTCGGCCAAAGCACCATGACCAATGTCGCGACGAGAGGGTCCACGCATTGGTTTAACTTCGCCCACGGAAAATGGCGGAAAATTGTAATGATGGAAAAAGCGTTTGGTGCCAACAAGTTCCATGCCATCGAGAGTTTGTTCGTCGCCAGGGGCGCCAAGGGTGGTAATGGAAACGACTTGGGTTTCCCCGCGTTTAAAATGACCAGAACCATGAACTCGAGGAAAGACAGCGACTTCACCAAATAATTGGCGAATTTCTGTAATTGCCCGACCATCGACTCGCTGCCCTTCTGCCAAAATCATGCGAGAAATTTCTTCCTCAATCACTTCTTCGGCCAGCGCAAAAGCATATTTGTGTTCTTCGGCCGGAATTTCTTTGGTTGTTAAAAAGTCTTTTAATAATTCTTTAACCTTAGATTTTTCTAAACGACGTTCAACTTTACTGGCTTTAGGCACGGTGAAAAACAATTCATGAGTTTTTTCCACAATAAACGGTCGAGCCAAATCTTCGACAGTAGTCTGTCGTTCTTTTTTAGCGACCTCGTCTTCATTTTTTGGTGAAAGAAGATCGCGTTTTGGTTTACCGATTTCTTTGCGAACTTGATCAATGAGCTCCAGGGGTTTTTTTAGATGTTTTAAACCAAAACGAAAGCCATCAAGAACAGTTTCTTCAGTGGCTTCATTGGCACCAGCTTCAACCATAATGACTTTTTCAGTGGTACCAGCAAAAGCCAAATCAAGAATTGATTTACCGCGAGCTTCATAACTTGGGTTTAAGACTTTTTCGCCAGCAATTTCACCAACCCGAACACCAGCAATCGGTCCATTCCAAGGAATGTCGCTCATGTGTAAAGCGCAACTGGCCGCAATAATGCCAGTAATATCTGGATCATTTTCGCCATCAAAAGCCAAACAAGAAATAATAACTTGAATTTCATTACGAACCCGTTCGTCAAATAATGGTCGAAGACCTCGATCAATTGAGCGAGCCACAAGTACAGCTTCATCGGTTGGCCGGCCTTCTTTTTTAATAAAACGCGAACCTTTAATGCGACCGGCGGCGTAGAGTTTTTCTTCGTACTCAACTTGAAGTGGAAAAAAGTCCAAGCCTTCGCGTTGGGTTTCGCTCATAGTAGCCGTGGCAATGACGACCGTGTCGCCATATTGGACAGTGCAAGCACCGTTGGCCTGCTCGGCAAAGCGGCCAGTTTCAATGGTTAGGGTTTTCCCGCCCCATTCTGTGGAAAAGCGTTTGATTTCGCTCATATATTTTTTGGGTCCTACCGAGGCTTAAGATCTCGAATTGTTCTTTTCGAGCATCTCGCTGTCTCGGAAGGACGGTTAATTTTAATGTCTAATTTGTAGGAATTTCTAATGTCTAATGAAGGATTGTTTATTTTTTTAAGACTATCGATTATTATCATTATTCATATTGTTTTTCGTTTTTTGAAAAATTGAATTAAAAATTTTGTGAAGTTCATCAGCTTCGTTTTTCAATTTTTCTATTCTTTCTTTTTCTTCTGGTAGAGCAGTTGCTAATAGATTAAGCCAATATGTTGTTTCTTTAGCTTCTTTTTTAACGACACCAATTTTATTAACAAAATCTTTTTTGGAAACAGCATTGTCTGCCTCGCAATAATTGGCGCCAATACTAGTGGCCGAACGAACTAATTGAGAGGCAATTGGTAGGGTAATAAAATTTTTTGGAATATCTTGTAAAAAAATTATTATTTCTTTACTAAATTTCATTGTCCTATCATTCAGGTCGTACTCCATAGGTTTAATGTCTAATTTGTAGGAATTTCTAATGTCTAATGAATGATTTTATGTTTCTTTCAAGATTTTTAACATCCATCATTAGACATTGGAAATTAGACATTAGACATTTTCGATTTTTACCACTTCCAAAACTCAACATCATCTGTGTTTTGTTCACCTTCTTTTTCTTCTGCTCCCCCGAAGGCCTTGAGCGACGCCTCGGAGTCGAAAGGTTCAATCCCTTTTACTCCCTCGGTTTTTTCCACCAAGATCTCCCCGCCCTTGGGTGGGCGCATGGGGCCGTGGCGTTGGGGGCCGATGAGGAATTTTTTGGGACTTTCGGAAAGGTTGATGTAATTATCGGCCGCTTCAACTAATTTAGCTGAAGTGGTTTCGCGGAAACTCATGACTTCAACGATGCGGCCGCGATTGCGAACATAATCAACCAATGGTTCAAAGTCGCCGTCGCCGGAAACCAAGACCACTACATCAAGCATATCAAGCATACGGACAATATCCATAGTTAAGCCAACGTCCCAGTCGGCTTTTTTTTGACCAGATTCATATTGAACCAATTCTTTTTCTTTGGTTTCAATACCAAGATTTTGTAGAGCACCAAAAAAAGTGCGTTCTTCGTCGGTTTTAGTGGAGACAACATAGGCCACCGCTCGAACCAATTTGCGTTCGCCAACGGCTTCTTTAACAATGTTGCCAAAATTAACCTTGCGCCCAAAAGCATTGCGGGCGCTGTAATACATATTTTGCGTGTCGATAAAAATGCCGACCCGCTGGTCAGGGTGTTGGATCATATTTTTTTGAAAATTTCTAATTATTGGGAATGTCTAATGTCTAATGAAGGATTGTTTATATCTTTTTTAAAATTTTCCTCCATCATTAGAAATTGGAAATTAGACATTAGACATTCAAAAACACCCCTAAAAATAAACTCGGGGTGTTTTGTTTTTTTATTTTAAACCAAGTTCGTCCTTAAGTTTTTGCCAAGCCTTTTTGTCCTCGCGATCAAGATAGGTTAATAGGCGGCGGCGTTCGTTAACTTTTTTAATCAAACCGCGGCGGCTGGAAAAGTCTTTTTTGTGCATTTTTAAGTGCTCGGTTAACTCTTTGATCTCGGCGGTTAAGAGAGCAATTTGGACTTGTGGTGAGCCAGTATCAGATTCGTGCGTGCGGAATTTTTCGATAACTTTTTGTTTTTTTTGTGGATCGAGCATATTTTTTGAGAAGTCGCGCCATTCCGAGCAAGCGGAGCTCAATCCGCAGGCCAAGAGAGACGTTTACTGTTAGTTAATAATGAATAGAATTTAGCAGGGTTTGCGATTTTGGTCAAGGATTAGATTCCCCCCGGGCCTTGCTTTTTTAGTGGGGGGGGGGGTAAAATGAGGTTAAGTTTTAAAAATTAATTTTCTTTTTCTATGAAAGAACGTTTAGAACATTCACCAACAGAAGTTTCCAGGAGGGTGGAAGGCGAGGCAAGGAGAAGTTTTCCTCTTAATGAAGTTTTAGCATTACTGACAGGCGTGGCAGTGCCAAGCGGCTCTTCTGTTACATTCGGTCAAGATTTATGGAGATTCCTTTTTAAAGGCATGCCGGATTGGGACAGTTCAGCATTATCAGCCGATAAGAGATTTAAGATTTCAGGTTTGGTAATTTTGAGCCAACACCCGGAGCTCGGCGCGGTCAGAGGCGATGCCGTCTCTAGAGATAACGCTGAATCATGGTCTGCTGAACAGGTGGTTCGGTTTGGTTCAGAACTGGAGTTCAAACCGATTGATGAACATTTCTTACTGGAAGAACTTGCCAAAAGAATTTAGTTTGATCAGCTACATGTATTTCCCCCTGTTGAGCTTATTAACGGAGGGATTTTTTTATCTGTTATTTTTGTCAAAAAGCCGTTCTGTGACTCATGAACAGAGCGTTTGTGTGATTTTGGTTGTTTGAACCGGAATGTACAGGATTAAAGAATTTTGGGCGGAAACGGTTTTAAGGAATTATAAAATTTTAAATTCTTTTGCGGTTTTTAATACCTCTTTTACGTCCTTATCTTTTAAGGCCTCAATTACATTGTTCCATAATTGTAAATTTCCTTTAGCCCAGTTTAGATATTTTGTTTTAGCAAAGTCAGTATAAAAATAAATTTCTTTTTTAAGCAAGGGATTTTGTTCAGAGGTTATTTTTTTAGCCAGCTTGAAAATATCGACCCTGTTTTGAATTATATATTTTTGAGTAAAAATAATTGGAGTAATAGGCAGAGCCTTAAATAATGTATCAGCATCGCTTAATGCCATGCCTTCCGGTGAAATATTTTCATTGCGCGTTCTGGTATGAGACTCCATAACAACTTTTTCGACCGCGGAGATTTCTTTAGCCGTAAAACCAGCCTTGCTTAAAAATTTTTGACGAAGTATTTTACCTTCCTCTGGTTCTGAATTGGGTTTAACAAGGTAGTTGAGATCATGAGTTAGAGCTGCGGCCTCCACAATAAATCTGTCGGCATTAATAGAATCAGCGAATTCAAGGGCTTTATTTTTTACAAAAATAATATGGTGCCAGCCATGAAACAAGAGGTTTTTGCTGTGTTTTTTATAAAGCGGATTAAGTTGTTTAAACAATTTTTTAATTTTTGGATTATTCATAAAGTTTTTTTAAGACATTAAACAACAAAATAAGTTTAACACTGTTGTGAAAATTAAAAAATAGGTTAAAAAAATCACGCCCCCCACAGAATGTGAGGGGGGCACGAGCTCCTTGCTCTTCACCTTCGTCTCTTGCCGTAGCCGTAGTAATCCTCGGCCACGCGAAGAATAGAGCCATCGGTGAAGATGAAAGTGAAGGTGTATTTTTCAGCTCCGACGCGCCGACACCTCATCGTGGGCTTAAGGTACATTTTGATTGAGCCCTTTTAAATTTTTTTCGAAAATGAAGAAGCCCCACGCCAGCATTGTCCCGAGGGACTTTGCGAACGTGGGGCGCGGCTCGTTCACTAGGGGGCCGACGACTTGTAGAAGATCCAGATGATCGGATACCCACTGCTGTCGGCGCCGACGTGTCGGTGCGTGATGGTGATCTTCTCACCCAGGGCAATCGCACTTAAATTTCGCTAAACAAAAGGATTTTTAAAAAACAGTCATTTAAAGAAAAACACCCTCGTCCAGGGTGTTTTTCGTTTTTTCTGATAAAATGAATGGGTTGAAAGATTAGATAAAAAACTTTT
>JAZDEQ010000039.1:0-19791 GCA_043808565.1 Candidatus Uhrbacteria bacterium
TAAACGAAAGCGAAGTTACAACCAGGCGCGGAAGTTCACCTCTCCAGTTGGCCGACTGTCAGTTACCTAAAATTCATAATTGGATCTCTTGGCTCAGAAAAAACTATCGACCGCCAGCCACCTGATTTCCTACCAGTGCCAAAAATTCAATGTTGCTGTACATCTTGGAATTAATCGAGCAAGAAGAAAAAGGTGAAGGGCAATGGGAACCTCGGAAAAAATGAAATTACTATAAAAAATTAAATTTTCTCTTTACCATTATGTCCCACCAATATAGCCAATTATCCGCAAATTTAAAACGCAAATGTATTGATTGTGTTTTTGATCATTTAAAAGATGATTTTGACGCCTATTTAATAGAGAAAAAACACGATCGTGCAGATAAAAAATATCTCGAAAACGACCATCTTCAAGACATGGATAATTTTTTACTTTTTGGAGAAACGGAATTTGGTGAGCCTATATTAGAAGCGATTGAAGGAAATTTACGATTGAATAAAGAAGAAGAAAGTGTTATTAAAGAGTGGCAAAAGGAAGGGTTCCAATCGATTTTTGATATTTTAGAAATTACCAAGGACCATCTTCGTCTTCTTGATTTAGTTTCTGAAGCTGAATTAATTGTTTATACTAACAACGATGAGTTTCCTTCGGAATTTTTTCCGGCGGCTCAGGAAAAAAAGTTTTTGCTTACCAATCTTCTACCAGTTCACGGCGTTTGGTTTTTGTCCGGCGGTCAAAATTTTGTTGGTCGGGAGCACGAAGAAACTATTTTCCGCGAGTTTATTCAAAAACAACCGCCGGAAAATTGCTATCGACATAATCCGGAAAAATTACAGAAAGCTTTTGAATTGCAAAAAGAGCATTACGATTGTTTTGTCTCAACCTTTGGTACAGACGAAGTAATCGTCAACGGTCGAGAGGTTGTTAAAACTGAGGAAACTTTTTTTCGGGCGTGGTCTGAAAAGAAAAATTTGCCTTTTAATCCTATAAAAATTGACTTACCGTCTGAAATTTTAGATTCGGATGAAGTTGGTGTCGTTATGGATGAGAAAGAAGGAACCCATTATTTTGAGGAATATGGAAAATTTCGGAATATTTTTTCCGAAGATAAAGAAATTACCGAAGAACAGGAAGAAATATTTAAAGGCTATCTCATAAACGATGAGATCCCGGCTTTTGTCTTTCGGCGAATGAAAGAAAGATATCCGGAAAGATTCAGAAAAGTCATAAAAAAATTTATTCCTCGATCAATGTTTAAATTGGATCCAATAAAAGATTTTGACTCGTTGATGAATATTTATAAACCGTTTTGGCAAGAAATATTCCCCTCGGTTCACCCACTGAATCAATATTTTGAAAAGTATTATCAACAAGCCGGTATTAATAACAAAGTTGGCCGAAACGAACCTTGTCCTTGTGAGAGTGGTTTGAAATTTAAAAAATGTTGTGGAAAATAATAAATCGTTAAAAAATACCATTATGCAAAAAGAAAATCTTTTTCAATTAAAAATACAAATTGTTGGTGTCGAACCAGCTGTGTGGCGCGAGTTGATTATTTCGTCCAATAGCACTTTTTTCGATCTTCACGTGGCAATCCAAGATGCGTTTGAATGGGAAGACGAGCATCTTCACCAGTTCATTATTGGGAATCCCTTTAGTTGTCGAACAAAATTACGGTTTATTTCATTACCGGTTTTGGAGCTAGACCCCGACGATACACCCGAAGATGAACGAAAAATCGTGTCTTTCAAAACAGCTTATTAAACCAAAAGATAAAATTTGGTATGAATACGATCTCGGGGACAGTTGGATGCACGAAATAAATCTTCAAAAAATATTTCCGTAAGAGGCATTTAAAAAAACTCCGGTTTTGCTTGATGGAGCAAATGCCACGCCGCCAGAAGATTGTGGTGGAATGTGCGGATACGCCGATCTTCTTGAAACTCTCGCTAATTCAAAAAATCCTGATCATAAGGATATGCTTGAATGGTTAGGCGTCAAAAAAGCGTCGGAATTTAATCCGAAAAAATTTGACAAAACCCGCGTGCGATTTCGAGATCCAAAAAAATATTTAAAAATGTTTTTAAATCGATTTTAGTTTATCTCTGTCAAACCATGAAACCAGGGGGGACTCACTTATTTCCATATAAAAAGAGCCCATTGTCTTCCAAGCCTGATTCGCTTGTCTTAAATTTGATCTTAAATTTGATCGTTGTCTAATTTTTTGAAACCATTTACAATACCCGCATATGATTAGTAACGAACCCGAATACGCTGTCAGGACTTTTTTGTCGGGTCGGTTATCTAAGTAAATTATGTCTGATTCCATTATTCCAGAACGTCGTCAAATTCCCGTTATTATTGATAAAAGCCATTTAATTACCATTGGCGAGCGGCTTTATGGAGAAAAAATGAGTTTTATCCGCGAACTGGTCAATAATGCTTACGACGCTGACGCGACGCGAGTGACGGTTGAAATAACTCCGGAAAATATCGTGATCACTGATAACGGTACGGGAATGGACGAAGCTGGTTTGCGAGGATACTTCACTATTGGCGGTTCAATTAAAAAAACAGAAAATCTTAGCCATCGTTTGAAGCGAAAACGGATAGGAGAATTCGGTATCGGTAAGTTCTCGGCACTGGCTGTTTGTAAAAAATTTACCATTACAACTCAGCGTGGTTCGTTTCGTGCCGTGCTGATTTTTGACAAAGAACATTGGTCGCAACATGATGACTGGTATTTGGATATTGATGTTCTTCCGGCCTTGCCAACCATGGAAGACGGAACCTCAATTACTCTTTCCGATATATCGACAACCTTTCATCACGGACACGTTCGGCGTTATTTGGCGGAACGCACGCCGATCCACGCGTCAAATTTTGCTGTTTTTTTAAATAGCGAGCGCGTGGCGGAAGATTTTATTGCCGGAAAAAATATTCCCATTCATCTCAAGCTACCGTTTGGAAACGTGGATGGCAATTTAATTATTACTGGCGTCGAACGACAAGGCAGACCGTTTGGTATTGCCATCCTTGTAAAAGGCGTTTTGATTCGCTATGAACCGTTTGGAATCGATCGTTTACGCCAAGCGGGAGCTACTAGGCTAACAGGGCGAATTTCAGCTGATTTTTTACCCATTACTAGTTCGCGTGACGATTTTTTGCGTGATTCGCCGGAATTTTCCGCTCTGTCCGACGCGCTTCATGCGGAAATTCGCAAAGCCTTGAAAGTCATTCGCGAAGATGTTGATCGAAAGGCAGATCTTCAATCATCGAGAGTGCTCAAAGAAGCTCTGCAAAAAATCGGTCGAGCCATGAAACGCCGTAAAGGACTTTTTCCCGAGGCTCGGGTGCCTATGGGTTCAGAAATATCGGGAGATGACAGCGAAGCATCGGTTGGGTACAATATTGGCGAGGCAACGTTTGTCCCCGCGGATCAGTCGGCGCTTCCTCCTGATCTGCAAAAAAGAATGGCCGCCTCGAGAAAAGCAGGAAAACGAGTAACCGGAGCCTTGGGCAAACGCACAATAATTCGCACCTTGACCGTTGCTAATCTTGACATTGCCGTTCGTTTAGAACATTTGGGCGCCGAGGAAGAATCTTTTCTTTCCGGCGGAGTTATTTATCTAAATGTTGATCATCCCCTCTATAAATCTTGTCGCGGCGACGATGGTCAATTAACCCAACACATTGCCAGGGTGATTACCAAAGAGCTGGCCTTGCAATCTGGTATCTCCGATCCTCGCCAAGCCTTTGCCTTACAAGCCGATCTATTAGCCGATGCTTTGCAATAATTTATTTTGAGTTAAATATACCATTATGCCAGAAAACGAATCAAACCAAGAACAAGCTGCTGAATTTCAAATATTTAAATCCGTAGTGGACAGACTAACCGAACAAATGAGAAGTGCTTCCCCCGATAAATTGCGTGCGGCCAAGAAAGCTATTGAGAGCCTGATGACGACCGATGCTTCATCGTCTACCGAACCAGCCGCTCCAGAAACTCAACCAGAATCAGCCGAGGCTGTTTGTGCCGACTTAATTGGTAAATTTAATCGTGGGGAAGCATATGGGCGCGGAGAGAAAGCTAATGGTTCTTTATGGATAGTGCGTACCGCTGAAGGGAGAGTTTTTTTGTTACCAAACCCCTCAGAATACACTCGTTCTCGTTACCCCGAGGGTGATCTTACATACTACTATCCTAATGTTGACGAGAGAGCTAGACTTAAAGATCAACGTCTTACCAAATTCGCAGAAATTAAAGCAGACGGAAAGATACCAGATGATTATTACGAAAAGATTAAACGCAATCCTGGTGATATTCCACTCACTAATATTAAAACCGGCAGCTTTTCTTCTTAAAAGTTTTTTATAAAAACTATGTTAGACATAAAATTTGTCCGCGAAAATGCTGATTTGGTGCAGCAGAAAAGTCAGGAAAAAGGTTACAAGGTTGAGGTGGCTCAGGTTTTGGCTTTAGACGAAAAGTTTCGCACGCTTCTTTTAAAGGCCGAAACTTTGCGGCGTGAGCGCAATGAGCTTTCCGATAAAGCTAAAAATACTAAACCAGCCGAAGCTGATATTGCTCGGGGTCGGGAAATTAAAACCGAGTTGGCCGAGCTTGACCCAGTGTTAAAAGAAACTGAAACAGCCTTTTTGGCGGCTTTTAAATTAATTCCCAATATGCCAGCCAGTGACGTGCCAGTTGGGGCTTCTGAAGATGAGAACCAGGTGGTCAAAGAAGGTGGCAAAAAACCTGAGTTTTCTTTCCCACCAAAAAATCATTGGCAAATTGGTGAAGCTCGGGGTTGGATTGATAAGGCTCGGGCCACCAAAGTCGCGGGCACGCGCTTTGCTTATCTTAAGGGTGATTTTGTAAAACTTGAGTGGGCTTTAATGCGGTTTGCCATGGATCAGTTAACCAATGAAGAAGTTTTGAAGAAAATTATTGCTGAAAATAATCTCAAGGTTAGCAGTAAACCATTTATTCCAGTTTTGCCGCCGCTCATGATTCGGACTGAATTGTACGATGCCATGGATCGTTTGGAACCGCGCGAAGAGCGTTATAAAATCGAAGGTGAGGAACTTTGGTTGCAGGGCAGTGCTGAACATGTTTTGGGCAGTATGCACGCCGATGAAATTTTTGAAGAAAGTGAAATGCCGGTTCGCTATGTGGGCTTTGCCGCTTCTTTTCGTCGCGAGGCCGGAAGTTATGGCAAGGATATGGAAGGCATTATTCGTTTGCACCAATTCAATAAAATGGAAATGGAAAGTTTTTCCGTGCCAGAAAAAGGTTTAGATGAACACTTGCTTATGATTGCTATTCAAGAGCATCTTTTAAAACAACTTGGTTTGCCTTATCACGTGGTAATGAAATGTACTTTTGATATTGGTAAGCCCAACGCTCGTGGAGTTGATATGGATGTTTGGTTGCCCGGGCAGGATAAATATCGCGAAACCCATACCGCTGACTACATGACCGATTATCAGTCACGTCGTTTAAATACTCGTGTTCGTCGTGAGGACGGTTCAATCCAGCTGATCCACACCAATGATGCAACAGCTTTATCTGAGCGTCCGTTGGTCGCGATTATTGAAAATAATCAACGTGAGGACGGCACAGTGGTTGTACCCGAAGTTTTACGACCGTATATGAATGGTTTGGCAGTAATTTAATCCAAACAAAAAAGTGACCAGTTGGTCACTTTTTTGTTTGTGGTTTTTTTTAAAAACGTCTATAATATCCCCATAAGGTTATTAAATTTTGCCTCAACTATATGGAGGAACAAAATTATATTAATGAATTTGGTAAGGTTTTGCTTCAGTGGCGGGTTGATGAATATCCTAATCACGATCGCTCGCGCACCTGGTATGTACTCGGAGCCATTATTGGCGTAGCTTTGATTATTTACGCTATTGCCACGGTTAATTTTTTGTTTGCTGTTATTATTTTAATTTCTGGAGTAGTCATGTTGCTTTCCACTTTTCAGGCACCAGAAAAAATTGATGTGGCCATTACTTCGGTGGGCATTATGATTGGTCAGGCTTTTCATGAGTATAAAGATATTAAAGATTTTTCTTTAGCCTACAAACCACCAGATTTTAAAATTCTTTATCTTGATTTTGAACAACCCTGGTTGCCCCTCATGTCAATTCCGCTTGAAGATGTTGACCCCAATGAAGTCCGCGAATACCTTTTGCCGGTTTGTTTAGAAAATTTAGAGCGCACCGAAGAAACCTTGACCGATACCCTAAGAAGGGTGTATAAACTGTAGAAATCGTAGAACGTAGAAAACGTAGATCGTTGGATAATTACAAAATAAAGGAATCAGTTTTAATAAATTTTACGATTTCTACGGCTTCTACGTTTTTTACAAACAAAATATGCGCCCATAGCTCAGCTGGATAGAGCGTCAGGTTGCGGACCTGAAGGTCGGACGTTCAAGTCGTCCTGGGCGCACCATCCTACGCTCGTGGCGAGCTTCGGATGGCACGGCCATCCTTCGCTTTTTGCGTAGGATGCCCTCCATAGCTCGCCTCGAGCGGCGGAGGGCTCACATCGTTACAACACAAATCCATTTTAAACAACCTTGATTGGGTCGTTTTTTTGTTTTACCTCTGGTATGATCTTGGTGATAAGTGGTTTAATCCCCCCCCATTCGTCATTGCGAGCGCCACGCGTGGCAATCCAGTCATTAGATTGCTTCGTCGCTCAGTGGCTTCGCTTCTCGCAATGACGACGGCGGAACATTTTTTATGTCCTTACATCTCGGTACTTTAATTCAAGATCTTCCGGGTTTGGGTCCGGCGGCCCAGCGTGACTTGGCACGGCTGGGCGTGCACACCGTGCGCGAGCTTTTGTGGTATACGCCTTTTCGTTATGATGATTTTTCGACGAACAAACCAATTGCTTCACTTCGACACGATGACACTGTGACGCTCGTCGGACGGATTAAATCAATCGCCAGTCGACCAAGTAAAAATCAGCGGCTGACTTTAACCGAAGGGCTTTTTGAAAATGACAGCGGTTCGCTCAAAGTGATGTGGTTCAATCAGCCATATTTAGAAAAAACTTTGCGACCAGGAACAATGATTTCTTTGGCCGGACGAATCAATCGAAAGTTCGGAACCACAACTTTAATGAATCCGGTTTACGAAGCCGTTGAAAATCACACCCACACCGGTCGGATTGTTCCGGTTTATGGCTTAACGGGTTCACTCACCGAACGTCGTTTACGTTCGGCTGTAAAATTGTCTCTCGACGTTGCTCGCGAAATGGTTGATTGGTTGCCGTCAGAAATTCGTGAGGCCGAAAGTTTCCCCATGATTCATCAAGCTTTAGAATTTATCCATTTCCCACCATCGGCCGATCATTTAGATCACGCCATGCGGCGTTTAAAATTCGATGAGTTGTTTTTGCGCCAGCTTATGTTTGCGCATCTTAAACGCGAGCGAGCAGTGATTGGTGCGCGACCGTTGGAATATTCGATTGAAGAAATTAAAAATTTTGTCAGCCAGCTACCGTTTAAATTAACCAATTGCCAACGTAAAGCCGCTTGGGAAATTGTCCAGGATTTGGCCAAACCCGAACCTATGCATCGTTTGCTCCAAGGTGATGTTGGGTCAGGGAAGACCGTGGTGGCGGCGATTGGTGCCCTGGCTGCGCTCAAAGCTGGTGGTCGTGTAGTTTATCTGGCGCCAACTGAAATTTTAGCCGAACAGCAATATCAAACTTTTCAAAAATTATTATCAGAATTCCATCCAGCTTTGCTTTCGCGAAGTAAAGCGATTTGGAACGGGAAAACTCTGAATAAAAAAGATCTACAAGCCGCCTTGTTATCGGGTGAGATTGCTTGTGTTGTCGGCACTCACGCTTTGCTCGAAGACGCAGCACGACCGCCGAATATTTCTTTGGTCATCATTGATGAACAACATCGTTTTGGCGTGGAACAACGTCATGCTCTTTTAAAACAAGTTGGCGACAAAGCGCCGCATCTCTTGTCGATGACAGCTACGCCGATTCCACGCTCGCTAGCTTTGGCTGTTTACGGTGATTTGGAAATCTCGATTTTAAACGAACGACCGGCTGGTCGTTTGCCAATTACCACTTCGCTGGTTTTGCCGACCAAAGAAAAAGACATGTACGAAAAAATAAAAAGCGAAATCAAAAACGGCCAACAAATTTTTGTGGTTTGTCCGCTCATTGATCCATCTGATGCTTTAGGTGTGGCTTCGGCCAAGGAAACCATGGAAAAATTATCTCAGGGCCCTTTGAAAAATTTTCGCCTTGGCCTTTTGCATGGGCAAATGAAAGCCGATGAAAAAGAAAAAGTCATGGCTGATTTTGTCGCCAAGCAACTCGACATTATTGTTTCGACCACGGTCATCGAAGTTGGTGTTGATGTACCAAATGCTACAGTGATGGTAATTTTTGGCGCCGAGCGTTTTGGTTTGGCTCAACTTCATCAACTGCGCGGTCGCGTTGGCCGTTCGGCTTTTCAATCTTATTGTTTTTTGTGTTCTGGTGATCCTGAGGCCCAAAATAAACGTCGTCTGCAGGCCGTCGTAAAATCAAACGATGGTTTTTTCCTGGCCGAAGAAGATTTAAAAATCCGCGGTGCCGGCAATGCTTTTGGCCAAGCTCAATCCGGCTTACCAGATTTGAAATTCGCCAGCCTGGGTGACACAGAAATAATGAAAAAAGCCCGCGACTGGGCTCATCGAATTTTAGAAAACGATCCAAATCTATCGAAATATCCGTTAGTTAAGGAAAATATCACGGTTAGTTTTGAGAGGATACATTTAGAATAATCTAACTTTTTAAGTTGGCTTGACAAAAAGCATGCTTTTTTGTAAAGTGGATAGAGCATAAAAGCATGCTTTTTTGCTCAATATCAAAAATAAACATTTTTTATGTTTATACAAAGAAAAGCTGAAACAAAATTAAAAGAATTAACCAATTCACGAAAGATTTTAATTCTTTTGGGAGCGCGCCAAGTAGGGAAAACTACTTTGATTAAGCATTTTTTAAAAGAAAAAAAGGCCGTGTTTTTAAATTTTGATAATGAATCCGACAGAAGTCATTTTATTTCAGCTTCAGCTTTGTCTCCGGTCATGGCTATTAAGACGCTTGGCAAGCCTGATTTTATTGTGATTGATGAGGCACAAAGATTGGTTGAAACCGGTCAGGTAGTTAAGGGTTGGTTTGATGCCGAGGTTACAACAAAGATTATTTTGCTCGGATCATCAAGTTTGAATTTATTAAACCAATCAGCCGAGAGTTTAACCGGGCGCAACGAAAAAATTTTTTTACCCCCTTTAACTTTTTCTGAAATCATTGCTACTCAATCTTGGTTTTCCGAGCATTTTTCTGAGGAACAAATTCAAACGAGTTTTTCCAAACAGATCGCTTCTTTATTGTGGCAAACAATGATTTTTGGTTGCTATCCCGAGGCCTGGTTGATAAACGATAAACAAAATTTTCTTTTAAATTTGGTTTCTGATTACCTTTTAAAAGATGTTTTACAATTAGGTTTAATAAAGAATCCTATTTTGATAAAAAAATTACTTTCCCTTTTGGCTTATCAGGCCGGGGCTGAAGTTTCAGTTTCCGAATTATCAACAGCTTTGGGTATGTCTAGAGTCACGGTAGAAAAATATTTAGATTTGTTGGAGCAAACTTTTGTTATTTTTCGTTTACCAGCTTTTGGCAAAAATCCGCGCCGCGAGATTACCAAAAATCAAAAGATTTATTTTTGGGATAATGGCATTCGTAATGCTATTTTAAACGAATTTTCGACTAATAATTCTCGTCCGGATTTAGGTCAGTTGTGGGAGAATTGGGTGGTGTCCGAAGTAGCCAAAAATAATCTTTTAGATGGGAAAAGGAAAAATTTGTATTTTTGGCGTCCCCGAGGCGGCAGTAGCGAAGTTGATTTAATTATTAAAGAAAATGAAAAAATATCAGCTTTTGAAATTAAGTGGCGCAAAAAAAATATTAATAAAAAAGCTTTTGAAATCCAATATCAAACCAAAGTTAAATTAATTGATAGCTCAAATCCTTTATTGGTTTTTTAAGTAAACAATAAAGTTTTTCAACAAAACCCCGAAAAATCGGTGGTTTTTTGATTTTTTACAAACCGCTTCTTGACAGATTTGGCAAAATGTGGTAGTCTGGATCGTTCGATTGTGATGCCTACGATCCGAAGCAGAGGAATCTGACGTAGGTCACGATGCGGACGGCGGCGAGACCGGCTCGCCGTACTGTGAAAGCCTGGGCAAGGAGCCGGCCCATGTGCGTGGCACTGCGGTGTTAACGCGGCTACACCAGAGGTCGTCGGTTCCATGACCTCACGCCACGAAGGCCGAGAAGAAGCAGGGGACAGCTTCTGGGGCGTCGGCGATAACGCTGACGAACGGTCACTATTTGGGGTCAAGTCGTCCCACACCCCCGCCAAAGGCCGGGTCACATGATCTGGCCGTTCGAGACGAGAAAACCCGCCGGCAATCAGGGCAGCCGGAACAAAAAGGGTGGCCACAGCAGACTGTCACGCGACGGTTTGCTGATAGGCAAGGGTCCTGAACCCACCTGTCAAAGGTGGAAGCAACAAGGTAGGCTGGCCAGGTTTGACAACCTGGCACCATGGTGGCGGAGCGTGTCCTTCCGCTGCCTCACTGGTAAAATGCCTTTCCTGTCGGTGGTATTTTTTTGACGTCGACGAAACGAGTGTCGGGGTTCCCAGTAAAAACCTCGGCAAAATTAGGACGAACCTACGGTTACTGCCTGAAAGAGGGCGGACGGCTCCTTCTCTGGTGCGCTGGCAACGGAGGAGAGTAAGGAGTTATGTGCGACTGTGACAGGTCTGCGCGGCGCGGTTCTTTAGCTGCGAGCGCGGACTTCTGAAAAGAACGGGTGGGTCGACCACTCCGTGTACAACCATTGGTTGTGCTCGCTCGTTCTTACCTTCCATTGTCCTTTCCCGGAGACCGACCGAGTCGGTCTCCAACATCGTCGAACCTCCTAGTATGCCATGAAAAGCGAACGGGGGTTTTCTTTTTGAAAATTTTTTACAAATCTCTCACCGTCTTAATCCCCGCCACATTTATTGACTTAATTTCTCCAACATTTTTTTGCGGCACGACCGCTTGTTTAAGGCCAACTCGGGCGGCTTCGGATAAACGCCGTTCAGCACTTAGAACCGAGCGAACTTCACCACCCAAACCGACTTCACCAAAATAAACCGTTGGTTCGACCCCTCCCTCCGCGCGGCGCGGTAGCCCTCCCCCTGCGGGAGAGGGTTTTAATGCCGACATAATTGCCGCACAAACGGCTAGGTCAGCGGCAGGTTCTTTTAATTCCATACCGCCGATGACATTTACATAAATATCTTTGTCGCCAAGATTGGCACCGACGCGTGACGAGAGAATGGCCGATAACATTTGTAAACGATTAACATCAAAGCCTGAAGCCCGACGGACTGGGGAAGGGTAAAAACTTTTTTCTACCAAAGCCTGGACCTCAACTAGAAAAACTCGCGAGCCTTCGAGAATGGCCGTGATAACTGAACCGGGTGAATTTTGTCGTTCGGCTAAAAATCTTTCGGAAGGATTGGGTACGGCCACGAGGCCATTTTTAGCCATTTCAAAAACTCCAACTTCGTCGGTTGAACCAAAACGATTTTTGGTGGCTCGTAAAATGCGAAAAGCATGAACCGGATCGCCTTCAAGTGACAGGACAACATCAACAAGGTGCTCGAGAGTTTTTGGTCCAGCCACGGAACCGTCTTTGGTTACTTGGCCAATGATCATGATCGGGACATTGGTTTGCTTGGCACACTGAAGTAAAAGATTGGTGGCATAACGCACCGTGTTTGGCGAACCAGCTGTGGCCTCGAGCTCAAGTGAATTAACAGTTTGAATGGAATCGACAATGGTCAAAATTGGTTTTATTTTTTCGATGGTTGAGACTAAAACTTCCACTGGTTCGGCTTCGAGATATTTGATGTGGTCGAATTTTTTATTCAGACGTTCGAAGCGAGTGGTAAGTTGGGAGGCGGATTCTTCGCCGGAAATGTAGAGTACATTTCCCTCGCCCCCGCCGTTTTTGCCCTCACCCCCCATCCCCCTCTCCCCGGGGGCGAGGGGGGGATTAGTACTCGCGGCAATTTGTGCCACCAAAGTCGATTTCCCAATCCCTGGTTCACCGGAAATTAAAATAAGTGACCCAGGAATAACCCCACCACCAAGTACACGATCAACTTCGGTTTCACCACTAGAAATTCGGGCGGCGTGAGTCGTGGCTTTTTCCGAAGACAACAAAACCCCGGCTTTGGCCGCCGGTCGAAGACCCCGAGCCGAGTCGAGGGATTTTGATGATTTATAAGGTAGGGGCGAATGGCCATTCGCCCCTACGCCGTCGGTTTCGTTTAAAGTGCCCCATTTTTGGCATTCGCTACAGCGGCCCGACCATTTAGAGAATTGAGCATCGCAGTTTTGGCAAGTAAACATAGTTTTAATTTTCATCTTCCCCCACAGCTAAACATTTCAAAAGATTACCACCGCCTCCACTCCAAGTGAAATGAACATGAGCGTCAGAAGTATTGCCTGATTGCCGAAAAGGTTGACAGTTGCAAGTCTCGCTGGTTTCTGGATCAGAACAAGCCGGACCACTTTGGTCGCACCAGCCTTTTTTTGCAGCATCCCATTTACTTGGCGGGTCTTCGCCGTCACAACAGCGACCACCAATGTGGCCAATTGTTTCACCTCTTGTAACTTTTCGTGATTCCAGATAAGGCCCGCTATCGCCAAGAAAATCTTTAGCATGACAAATAGTTAGAGTTACACGTGTGCCGTCGGTGGCCTTTGTTCTAAAATAAATGGTATTACCGCACCGGTTTGTTCCAGTTATACCTCTTTGAAAATAAGTGGCCTCACCATCAAAAGGAGCTTTAATAGGTTCGCCCCACGAACCATGAAAATCCAATCCCGCACCGTTATCATTAAAATTTTTGTAATCCCATAAAGCGCCATCAGAACCCCAGTGATGATTGCCGCAATTTGGGGCGCCACTAACGGTTGGCGAGGTAATGCCACCGGAAATTTTACAAGCTTGATAAGTGTCATCTTGGGCCGCCTGAACCATTGATCCGCATTTTTCCGGTAGGTCGGCCAAGGAGTTATAACGGGCTCCACCAGTTATGTCTTCTGTACCAACGCTGTTATCTAAAATCAGTTCATCAATTTGTTTAATTACTAAACCCCGAGAAGTGGTTAAACCAGGATTAACAATATAAAGAATTAAGTAAACGCAAGAAAGAATAGTCATGCCCATTAGGGCTTTGTTGATGCGGGTTTTGGCTTTGGAATTATTTTTTCCTTCCGGAGAAATAATGTATTCCACACCACCAATCATTAACATGATAATAGCAAAAACTGCGGCTATGCCCAAAAGATATTTATAAAGCCCAGCCGCGTATTCGCCAAAAAAATCAATGGTTACATAACCATCGTTTAAGAGAACTTGGGAAAAAGTTACAGTGGGAATGTTAACGCTGAGATTAGGGTAAATAAAAGGAACGGTTGAATTGCCGTCTTGGAGTTGGATGGCGCCGGTGGTAATTGTGGTGACTGAAGCTGGTTGAACAGAGGAGACGGCTGAATCTTGAGCTGTGAAGCAACGACTTTCTATTTCAGCCATAACACTAGCCACTTCAGAATATTCATAATTATTGTATTCTTCTCGGAGATTGCTTTGGCATGAATCACCGCAGCCGATTTCGTTATTGGCACCAATTGAATCGCAGCCATTGGAATTTTTATAAAAACAAGCGCAAATATAATCATTGGCCAAAACTGTGGTGGGTAAGCAAAGAGTAAGACCGAACAATAAGATTAAAAATATCTTTTTGATCATAATTATTTAATTTCAGTTGTCTCGCTGGTTTTTTGCTTTTTAATGACACTTAAAATTTCCTCAGCAGTTACAGCTCCAGCCAGTCTTTCTGGGCCAATAAAAAGAATTGGTGTGGCGGTAATTTGTAGAGCCGTGCCTTCTTCAAAATCTTTTTTGACCAAAGGCAGAGTTTCTTGATTGGTTAGACATTTTTGGAATTTTTCAATATCTAAACTTAGATCTTGAGCTAAAGATTTTAATTTAGTTTCTGAAAGGGTAATTTGGTCTTCAAAAATAGCATCATGATATTCCCAGAATTTTCCTTGAGCCGCAGCACAGCGAGCGGCGATAGCTGTCGAGACAGCTAAATTATGTAATGATTCGTTGGGCAGGTCTTTCCAAACTAACTGAACTGTCGGGTCGGTTCTTAAAACCACTTCAAGAGTGGTGGCCAACTCTTTACAAGCCGGACATTGAAAATCACTGAATTCAACAATTGTTACTTTGGGTTGAGAGGCACCTTTAGCCGGGTTAATAAAAGTAACCGTTGGGGTTTCTAAAGTCGCGGTGGTTGAAGCGGCTTCACTTTGTTCTTTTTCTGGCGTCCAAACCGGTCGGAGCCGTAAAAAGAAAAAAATAAAAACCACAGCCGTGATAAAAGTTATAACTAAGAGGGTGAGCCAACGGGACATAATTTATGTTAATAAAACGTAGAAACCGTAGAGGGTAGAAAACGTAGATTATTTGATTTATTTTGATATTCTACGTCTTCTACGATTTCTACGCTTTTTACTTCAATTTAATGTATTCCAACCGATTGTTGAGAGCATTAGAGTAATAAAGCGTCGAACCATCGTCAGAGATAAAAAGATTTTTTAAACAAGTGGATTCAGCTGGTCGAGCGATTAAATTTGAACTGCCAGACGTCAGATTGATTTTGTAAACATCATCAGAAGTGTTTTTATACATTGATGGTTGGAAACCAGAATTATTCGGTAAATCTTGAGGGACAGCACAGTAAGCCGTGGTAGCATCAGTAAAAACACATTTATCAACCCAAGTATTTAAACCCAACGAACGTCTATTGCCACCCAAAGAATTGGCCGAGCCGTCAACTACCCAAAGCAGTGGTTTGTTGTTACTAAAACTACCATACACTGAATAGAGAATGGTACTACCGCGAGTGTTCCAAATTGCTTCAAAGCCCAAGCCCTCAACCACCAAGCCTTTAAAATTTTCTTTATTCTTGCCAACTGGAATAATCATCCGTCGATCTAAACCACCAACCTGAACATCGCCAGTATCAGAAAAGGCAATAATTTGATCATTGGGCG
Organism: Candidatus Uhrbacteria bacterium; assembly: GCA_043808565.1. Lineage (GTDB taxonomy): Bacteria > Patescibacteriota > Patescibacteriia > UBA9934 > GWF2-40-263 > UBA12403. Next base: position 15,229 of record JAZDEQ010000039.1, read on the forward strand.
AGGGATTAATCTGAACTTTATCGGCATTTTCACCAAGGGCTTGAACGGCTCTAACTTGAGAGCCGTCGTCATTAGAAACAACAATTGCTCGACTGTCAGGATCAAGACCAATACTTTTAGCGATAATTTCGTCATTGGCCGGAGAAAATTCAAATTCTTCCCAGTGTTTGGGTAGAGTTACTTGAATCTCCGAAGTAAAATCATAAACTACGTTTGAACCATCAGGAAATTCAATTACTGCTTTATCACCACCGGTGTTCCAGGAAATGTTTTCAGCATCAGGAAATTGTTTATTGGAAAGCTTGGTGTAAGTGCCGTCGGTATTAATAGTATAGAATCGGTTATCTTTAGTATCATAATAATTCATGTTTTTGCCGTCTAAGGAAAGGGAAGTACCAGAAACAGATCCAGTGGTTAGAATATTGGTTTTGGTTAAGCCGCCATTAGCTATTTCGGCGGCCTCGGGCAGATTTTCAGTGGTTTCGGAAGGGGTCGTAATAGCGGTGGGTGTACCAGTTTGGGCCGATGGTAATTGACCAGTAATATTGCCACCGGTTATCCCATCTATTGGACCACTAATTTGTCCCGAGCTTGGGGCAAAAAACATAAAATAAAGAAGTGTTCCAATACCAATAACCGAGATGACAAAAGCCAGAATTAGGAGAATTTTTTTTTGATGTTCTGACAACATATTTTTTGAATTTTGGCGTTTAAAAGAAACCCGAGAAAAAATTAATAATTGAAGAAACGCCACCAGCATCAAGGGCGCTAGTTCCAACCGTGCCCAATAAGGCGCCTAAGCCAATAGCTGGCCCAAAAATTACTAAAATACTAAGGGAAACAATAATAGTTAAAGTTCCAATTACTAAAATATCAACAAGAATAATAAGAGCGTGAAGCATTTTAATCGGCAGAATTTGTGTAGAAATAGGCAGAGGATCCCATTCGGCGAGTTCTGGAAACAAGAAAGAAAACATTTTATTTTTGAAATAAAAAGTAAAAATTTGCATGGTTAAATCGGTTAAAGTAACTGCATACATCAAAACAGTAACAACTGTAGAAACGCCGACCGTGCCAATATCAAAGGCATTGCCAATTGACTGAGCTAATTCTTCCACTCCACGACGAATATAGGTCATGGATTTTTTTCTCAGTTTTTGTGAAGCGCCCTTAGTTTTTTCCGACGCAATATCATTAACCGGATTTTGTTTTTGGCGCTGACGTTCTTGTTGTTGATTTTGAGATAGCTGTTGAGAACGTTGGGTAACTGAGGTGGCTTCGTCAGTTTGTTGATTGGGTTCAGAATCGACTTTTTCGTCATTTTTTTCCGATGATTCTTTTTTGTTTTCTTCATTATTATCGTTTTTTCCAGTCCTTTCATCTTCAGTCCCTTCACCTTCCTCTGTCTCTTCTTCGTCTTCGTTTTCTGGTTCAGGTACGCCGTTTGGATAAAGAGGAATTGCTGGAGAAACAGGTAACCGCGGAAAACCGTGTTTGGCTTGAAATTGGTTTTGTTGAAGATGACTTTTTTTATCAGCTTCATCACTTGAATCTTTATTATTTTTTTTGTCTTTTGAGGGAAGCCAGGCGAGTGGTTTTTTTCTAACTGATTTGGCTGGCGGTAGCTGAGGTTTTGGTAGGGGATTTTTTTGCTCAACGACAGGTTGGGGTACTGGATCTGGAGGAACCGGAGGTGAGGATTGATTATTGACCGTTGGTTTTGGTGTTCGACTTGGCTGAGGATTTTTTAAGCGTTTGGCTTCTAAGTTTTTTTTGTTGATCGCTTCACGAAAGTTTAATAAGCGATTTTTTACATCAGCGGCCGAGACATTGGAAATTTTTTCCGCGGCTTGGCCAATGGTCATTTCTGGCAAAAAACGCATGGCGGCATTGCCAGCGATTTGTAGGGCTGGTAGAGCCAGAAAACCCAAGCCGCCAGTACCGGCCCCCAAAAGAGCCGAGGTCCCAAGTACTGCACCCTTGACGGCCAACCTTCTTAAATCCATGCCTGATACGAATTTTTTTAAAGATTTAGTTTGGTAAAGTCTTTTTAAATCACCGACCGTGACTAGTCCGGACAGAGACGAACTAATGGCGGCGCCTTTTAAATTACTGGCCAGTCTTGTACCTTTTTGTTCGGTTGAGCCAGAGAGAAAACCCGAAACCACGCCACCAAGATCTTCGCTAACAAAATTTCGAACGGTTAAAGTAATGCCAATGACGGCAGTTTTTTTACCAATGGTGCCAAGAGAAGATTTGTCTATTAAAGAGCCAATGCCTTTTTGCGAGATTTTGTTTCTTATTTGAGCAACATCTTCTTCGGAAATATTAAAGCCAGCACCCAAAAAACTTCCAGTAACGAGGTTGATTGCTTCGCTGGTCAAGAAATTTTGTAAATCTTGCTTGGTAGCCGGCATAATTTAAGCCTGGTTTTCAGAGACTTCATCAAGAACCACGGCCAAAGAAATAACATCTTCTTTGTATTGATCTTGCAAAGCTTTTATTCTAGCTTCGTATTCTTCTGAGCCAATAGCGCTTTTTTGTTCATCAAGCAAAGCTTGTAAAAATTGATATTTACCAGTTATTAATTCGACCAATTGTTTGTATTCAATTTTAAGGAACGGCTTTTTAGTTGGGTCGCTAGCCATGGTATAAAGACGGTCTTTTTGAGCTTGAATTTTTTGCTCCTGTTCGTCTAATTGGGGACGAATAATTTCTGAAAGATTACTCATATAAATTTGTTTAATTTACTTGAGTAATTATAACATATTTATTCTTATCTTCCCATTTGTCGTAACCGAGCAATTCTTTCTTGAATTGGCGGATGAGTGCTAAAAAGTTGTTCGAATTTTTTGGTGACAAAAGGGTCAAAAGGATTGGCTAAAAAAAGATGAGCCGTGGCGTGGTTAGCTCGGACCATGGGTTTGTCGATGGTGGCGATTTTTTCTAAAGCCGAAGCTAAACCTTCGGGATAGCGGGTGAGCAGGGAGCCAGTGGCGTCAGCCAAATATTCTCGTCGGCGGCCAATGGCCAGCTTGAGAAGTTCGGCTAAAAATGGCGAGAGAATCGCCAAAACAATACCGATTAAAAAAAGCGCCAATTGAAGTTGGCCATTGTCATTATTTCGGCCGCGGCCAAGCGAATGAATTAAAATATCAGACAGTAACATGACTGTGCCAACTAAAACCACGACCACAGTCATTAAGCGAATATCAAGATTTTTTACATGGGCTAACTCGTGGGCTATTACGCCTTGAAGTTCTTGTTTGTCCATTATTTGTAATAGACCGGTGGTAACAGCGATTGAGGCGTGGGCTGGATCGCGACCGGTGGCAAAAGCATTGGGTGAAGGATCGTCGATAATATAAATTTTTGGTGTGGGCAGACCGACTGTAATAGCTAGATTTTCGACGGTATTATAAAGATCGGGATTTTGTGATTTTTCAATCGGCTTGGCTCCAGAAGCCAAAAGAGCCACACTGTCACCTTTGTAATAACCAATTAGGTTCATGACCGTGGCAATGATAACCGCTAGAATGATTCCGCCAGATCCATCACCGCCAGCTTGAGTGCCAAATACCCAACCAATCGCAATAATAATGATCGAAAAAATGGCGATCAGAAAAAAAGTTTGACGCTTGTTGGTAGTGATTTCGGAGTACATAGGGGTTACGAATCACGAATTTTGAACGAAATCACGAATCCACGAATTTGTTACGAATATTCGTTGATTATTCGTTGATTCGTGATTCGTAACAAACTTAGAATGATACTTTCGGCGTCTCATTCACCACATCTGGGGCATCGTAAAAATCCCGTTTGATAAAACCAAACATGCCAGCAATCAGATTGGTGGGGAAGACTTGGAGTTTGGTGTTGAAATCGCGAACATTGCCATTGTAAAAACGGCGGGAGGCCTGAATTTTATCTTCAGCATCAGTTAAATTTCTTTGCAGATCAAGAAAATTATCAGAAGCCCTAAGTTGCGGATAATTTTCCGCCACCGCAAAAAGCGATTTAAGACTTTGCGACAACATATTTTCGGTTTCAGCGTGTTCGCTCATAGTTTGGGCACCCATGGCCGCAGTGCGAGCCTCGGTGACTTTGGTAAAAACACCCTCTTCGTGTTTAGCATAACCTTTGACAGTTTCCATGAGGTTGGGGATAAGATCATAGCGGCGTTTGAGCTGGACTTCGATGTCAGACCAAGCCTCTTCAACTCGGTTGCGTAGAGCAATTAAGCCGTTATAAACAAAAACAAACCAGACGGCTACCAGGGCTAAAAATCCCGGTAAAATGAAAAAATATTCCATAAAAGATGACAGTTAGAGTTTTTTAAAATATAATAATTCTGCCTTTATTTTAAGGTTTTTAATTCTTAAAGTCAATTAAATTAACATTAAATTGATTAATTTGAATTATGGCACTGGTAGGCGATTCAGTTGATCCCCAACCAGTTATTGTCTCTTAATGGAGACGAAAATGACGTATACTATTGGGATACCGTGAACGTATTCTTAATTATACTTCATTTTCGTCCTCACTATGCCAAAAAAAATTGTT
>JAZDEQ010000040.1:0-27086 GCA_043808565.1 Candidatus Uhrbacteria bacterium
AATAGCTTCGAGGATGCGAAGCGAAATCATTTTGCCGCTCAATATTCCATAGACGAATAATTGAAATATCGTTCGGCCCTTTAATTTTTTAACCGAATAATCAACCTTATTTTCAACAGCCAATCGGTCTAATAATTCATCAGGAATAATCCCCATGATTTCCCCGGCGTTAATGGAATCCATTTTGTTTTTGTCTTAAAAAGATTGTTTCTGCTCTTATTTTAGTACAAAAATAGGATTTTGGACAGTTATGTGTTGCCTCTGATGCCTTTGTTGCCTCTGATGCCTTGAGGCTGTCCTTCTTGTTCGTATCGGGACTGAAAACCGACACCTCGCTCGCAAAAACCACACGTATCGCAGATCAGTGGCTGTGTGTGTTTATTTTTAATTTTTTGGCTAAACAAAAATAAAAAATCCATTTTTTGAACGATCGCTCGAAAAATGGATTTTTTATCTTATTTTAGCTATTTTTTCAAATATTCCGCCAATGCCGCCTGCCATGGCCTGGCTGCTGGCAATTTAGTATTCAACAAAACCGAGCACCTTGGTCGCTTAGCCGGACGAGGGAACTTTGATGATGGAACCGGATTTAAAACAATGTCTTCGCGGCCGATGAGACGAAAAATTTCTTTGGCAAAACTATACCAAGTGCAAGATCCGCTATTGGTGCCGTGATAAATGCCTGGTGGATAATTTTCGACAATCTCGCGAGTACGACGAGCCAGGTCCGGGGCGTAAGTTGGCGAGGTTAATTCTTCGTCAACCATATCAAATTCGGATTTAATTTTTGACAAATCAATCATGAGATCAACAAAATTTTTCTTGGCGCCTTCGCCGACTCCGGACACACCAAAAATTCTTGATGGGCGAATAATATAATTTTTACCTTTAATCGCCGAAACTCTTTTCTCACCCTCAGCTTTGGCTCGACCATATTCCGAAATCGGCGAAATCGGTTCGTCTTCCTGGTAACCTTCAGCTTTCTCACCAGCAAAAACATAATCCGAAGAATACTGAATAAAAGTCGCACCGAGCTCGACAGAAATTTGTGCCAGTTTTTCCGGCACCTCGGCGTTCATTTTAAAAACCATTTCTTTTCCATCACCTTCGGCCAAGTCGACATTATTATAAGCCGCGCAATTGATAATCAAATCAGGTTTAGTCTCTGAAATTTTTGTGGCCGCTTCAGAAAAATTTGTCACATCAAGATCCTCGCGATCCCAAGCCAAAACTTCTTGATCAAAAAAAACCTTGACCAGTTCTTGGCCGAGTAGTCCTTTGGCACCGATGATTAGTGTTTTCATATTGTTACGAATTACGAAAAGTGCCGAATATACGAATATTGGTTTAATCCAATTTAAAACTCGAATCTGTCTCATCCTCGTGTCGGATTTCATCGACCGGCAGTTTCTTCCCTTCACCGGCGTAAAGTTGATTTGGACAATTTATCACTAAACCATCAATTTCACCGACGTTTTTGTAAGCGTGAACAACGCCCGGTGGGACAATAACGACAGTTGGTGCATCTTGACCGACGAGGTAAGTTTCTTTTTCACCAAAAGTCGACGAGTCTTTTCGGTTATCCCAAACATACATTTTAAAAATCGAAGGCCCAACAAAAGCGAATAAATCAGTCTGGTCACGATGTTCGTGTGGACCGCGAGCAATGCCGGGGTGAGTCACTGAAACATAAGTCATGGCCGGAAAAACTCCAGCCTCAATTTCGTCCCGCCGAAAAATTTCGCACAACCAACCGCGCCCGTCTTCCCATTTTTTAAGAGAAATAATTTTTACTCCTTGGATTTTTGATTCCATATGTTTTAATTTAAAATTTTTTCCCCAGCTGCCCGATATTTGGCTTCCACAATTTCTTTTAACGGTCGCCACCAGTCTTGATTTTTGGTGTACCACTCGATAGTTTGAGCCAAACCGCGGCGCATGCCTTGAGTATCGGTATACTGCGGTTGCCAACCAAGTTCGGCTCGGATTTTTTTTGAATCCATGGCATAACGCATATCGTGTCCCGGACGATCGGTAACGTGATCATACCAATCGGTCGGTTTGCCCATAAGTTCGAGAATCATTTCAATGATCATTTTATTATTAGTGTGATCATTATCAGCACCAATAATATAAGTGTCGCCAATCTTACCTTTTTCCAAAATCAAATGCACCGCGCTGTTGTGATCATCAACATGAATCCAGTCGCGAACATTCAAACCAGCCCCATAAAGACGTGGTTTTTCACCATTCAAAATATTAGTAATCTGGCGCGGAATGAATTTTTCAACATGCTGATATGAACCATAGTTATTGGCACAGTTAGAAATTGTCGCGCGAACACCAAAAGAGCGAACCCAAGCCCGCACTAAATGATCAGAACTGGCCTTAGTGGCCGAATAAGGGCTTGACGGATTGTACGGCGTGGTTTCATTGAATCGGTTAGGATCGTCGAGCTCTAAGTCACCAAAAACCTCATCGGTCGAAATATGATGCAGGCGTTTATTGTATTTACGAACTGCTTCCAAAATAGTAAACGTCCCAACAATATTGGTTTGAACAAAAGGCCACGGATTCATGAGCGAATTATCATTATGCGATTCAGCGGCAAAATGGACAATAAAGTCATTGTCTTGAACCAACTTTTCAACAAGTTCTGAATCACAAATATTTCCCTCGACAAATTTAATTTTATCGCCAAGAGAGGCTAAATTATTTTTATTACCAGCATAAGTCAAAACGTCAAGCACAGTAATCTCATATTCCGGATAATACTTGTTGGTGTAGTGGCTGAAGTTGGAACCAATGAAACCGGCGCCGCCGGTGACTAACATTTTCATAGAGTTACGAATCACCCTCCTTCGCTCGTGACGAGCTTCGGAAGGGCTCAGCGAAAAGTGACGAATATACGAATTTATTTTTTTAAATATGGTTTAGCCAAAGTCCAACTAGCGATGACTAAACCATCGTCAATCTCGCCACTAATAATCGCTTGATCTATTTCTTGGGGTGACATAGTAACCGCTTCAAAATCTTCGGTTTCGTCTTTTTCAGTCACGGCCGGAAATAAATCTCTGGCTAAAAAAACATGACAAACTTGATTGGTTAAACCATTACTCGATAAAAAATAACCGATCTTTTTTAAAACTTTGGCTGAAAAACCAGTCTCTTCAGCTAACTCGGCTTGAGCCGCGGTTTCCGGATTTTGGCTTGGTTTAATGCCACCACAAGGTAATTCCAAACTTATTTTATCAAACAAATAACGATACTGACGATGTAACAAAATTTTACCTTCGAAATTAACAGCGACTATCATGACCGTACCTAAAACTGAGACATAGTAATAATTACCCTCTTTGCCATTCGGTAAACGAAAACGATCACAAATCCCTTGCCACCATTTATTTTCATGAAAAACCTCGGAGGATAATTTAACCCACTTCTGCAAAGACATATTTTTACAAAAAAGGTTTGGCCAAAACCCAACCAGTAATTGTGGGCGAGCAAAAAATTTCTCCGCTTTGTATGGCCGAATCGATTTCATTGGGAGACATTCTTACCTGGTCAAAAAATTCTGTGTCGTCTTTTTCAACCAAGACTGGACTTAAACCTTTGGCTAAAAAAACATAAAAAATTTCTTTCATTAAGGCCGGAGCCGTGCCACAAGTTCCAATAAATTCCATTGTTTCAGCCTGAAAATTTGTTTCTTCGGCTAATTCGGCTCTGGCCGCTTCTTCTGTGGTTTGACCGGGTTTAATACCACCACACGGTAATTCTAAACTTTCTTTATCAAATAAATAACGATATTGACGATGCAACAAAACTTTTCCGTTATTATCAACCGCGATAATCATGACTGCACCCGGAGTCTTCGTGTAAAAATAATCGCCTTCTTTTCCATTCGGCAAACGAAAACGATCGTGAAGGCCTTGCCACCATTTGTTTTTATGAAAAACTTCAGATGAAAGTTTGGTCCATTTTTCAAGAGACATAAATTAACTTTCTGTACCGCTAATTTTGACAAAACACTCGTTTTCCAGACAACCGTCATTTTTTAAAACATCACGAATGCGTTCAGCTACAGCACTAAAGCCATCGCTGATTCCGTCTTTTCTTTCCCAGGGTATATAACCGTCGTCATTATAACGTGGAATTATATGAACATGGGTATGAAACACTGCTTGGCCAGCGGCTCGACCGATATTGGTAGTAACATTACACCCTACTGCCCCGACGCTCTGCAAAATAGCTGGCGCAATTTTCTTAGTGATCTCGAAAATAACTTTAACTTCAGCGTCGTTGGCTTCTAGAAGATGTTCGGAATGACGTTTAGGAATCAGCAAAGTGTGGCCTGGATTAAGCGGACGAATATCTAAAAAAGAAATGAGTAAATCGTTCTCAAAAATTTTGTGGCAAGGAATTTCTCCGGCCGCAATTTGGCAAAAAAGGCATTCGGACATATTTTTTTGTTTGTTACGAATTACGAAAAGTAACGAATATTACGAATTTGGTTTTTTAAGGGAATATTTTTTTCCTTTGTCGTCTTTAAACCAAAATATTGTATATTCGGCACTTTTCGTAATTCGTAACAAAAAGATTATTTACTATCTTTTACCACACTTCCCCAGCAAAAACCAGAGATTAAGGCAACTAGCAAAAACCAGTGAACTGAAAAAACTCGCGAGACAAAACCGGGAATTAATAAGTCAAAAGCCAAAAAAACCACAAAAGAAATCGCGGCCGTCAAAAAAACTGTTCTCGAAATCGTTTCAAAAAAATTTATCTCATGGTGATGGAAAAACATAGGTCCAAATTTTATTCAACAAATCTTTAAAACCCAACGGTTGATCAAGAAAAGTCATTTTAATAGAATGCAAGATAAACTCTTGATCTGATTGTTCAACGGTTGGTAAAGACAAAACAAATTTCCAAGTTTTTTCAGTAAAAGCTGCTTGACCCATTTTAAATTTAGCTTTAGCTACCCACCACTCGCCATCTTTGATTGGCGGTGTGTAATTGGCAATAATATAATTTACGCCTAAACGGTCAAGGTCAGTATTGGCCAAAAGACGAACTGGATCGGGATTAAAATACTGATTTTCGGAAAAAGCTAAATGGCCACTGGCCTTAATTAACAAATCGGCTGAACGTTCGGTGGTCAAAGAAACCAAACCCGTTGTTGCCGACGAAAAAAGATATTCAACAAATGGTTCAATAATCGACAATTTTTTCTGATCAATAGTCAAAATTTGCGCGCCATCGGCTTGATGAGTTACCAATCTTAAGTCCTTGCCTTCGGTCCAGATTTGTTGTTGACCGCTGTCTGTGTTATCAGCCAACCAAACCTGATTTAAAAAAGTGATTTTTTGTTGTCGAGTTTTAATGGTTGGAAAAATAATATCATCGCTGGCTTTCATTTGAATTTTATAAACACCTTCTGGTAAATTGTCGGCCGACAAAATCAATTCTTTGGAGGCTGAAATTTTATTATCAGCGCTCGCGTCGCCATCGTCTTGGGCCTTAATTTCGGCCACAGCTTGGCCCGTCTCATTAATTGCCACCAAAGTTAGCGTGTCCTCACCAATTTTTTGATTTATATCAGAATAAGAAAAAATAAAATTTAATTTTTCATTCTTAAGATAAGTATAAAATTCGTGCGAACCACGCAATGAGACCTCGAGTGTTTGCTCTGAATCAGTTGGTTGATAATTAGCTAAACGATAAGGTTTGGCTAAACCATAATGATAAGTAGCAATCTGTTCACGTGGTGGCAATTCAGCTAAAAAATCCTCAATCGAAGAAAATTTTTGCTCACGTTGCAACAAAATCGTGCCGTCTTTTTCAATTTTGAACCAAGTAGAATTATCAATTATCAAATTTTGCAACGGTTCAAGAGTATAAGCCCCAGTGGTTGGATCAGCCAAAACTCCAAGTTCGACGATTGGCGTATTGGTATTTTTAAATTTAATTTCTGCCTCGACGATCTCGAAAGACCGTTGCGGATGGACAAAAAAGAAAGCCGGGTCACCAATAATTTTTTGCACCCAATCACCATCTGATTCCTGATAAACCGCTTCAACCCTGGCGTCTGGCAACATGCGGTCAATAAAAGGCGAACGCTCATTAACTATTCGTTCGACAACAAAAATCCCGCTGGGAACTAGTTGGATATTTAGTAACCAAAAAAACAGGCCGACTGGGATTAGGATTATGACGATTTGAAAAAATTTAACTATTAATTTCTTGTTCATATGTTTTATTTCTGTCACGTTCCAAATTTTTCGGATTTTCTAAAATATACCGTTGGATTTTAAAGAATGATTGTTCGTCACGGATAATATTATCATAAAAAGAACGTTGCCATTTAAATTCCGATAACCCGTTCTGATGAATTATTTTTGATGACGTGGTTTTAAAGGCATTAATGGTTTTTGATAATAAATTATGACGACGATTATACCCCACGGTACCCAATGTAGGGACAATCCTAGGATTGTCCCTACATGAATCGTCCGCACCTGATTCAATACCAAAATCCGCATCCAAATCGATTTCTAAAATTCCATGAAAATGGTTGGGCATAATCACAAATTCGTTGCAATAAACACCAAAAAAATTCTGTTCCAACCACAACCATTGATTTTCTACAACCTCACCAAATTCATTTAAAATCATTTTTTTATCAACAATTTCACCGAAACATTCTGTTCGGTCTTCAACACAAATAGTGACAAAATAAAAACCATTCTTTGAATAATCATAACCTGGTAAACGATTACTTTTCCTTTCCTGACTCCGCATAAATTTTTTTGTTGAAAATTGTTCGAATTGTTTAAAATTTTATTTTTGCCCTCGCAATTTCAACAGCTTATCTTTATATTTTCTTTTCAAAGACGCAGGAAGATATTTGTAATATTTTTTTTGATTGGCAAGCGGTTGTTTTAAAAAACATGTTGATAATTTTCCTCGGCAATTTTTTGAACCACATTTGCATTTTGTCGTCCAAAGTTCTTTGTCAATTTGATCCATGGCGTTAACGCCGTAATCATAAATGAATTGTTCGTCTTTTTTAATATCTCTCATGGCAAAAAATTTACTCCTGGCAATAGTTTCGTGTTTAATAAAAACATTTGGATCACAAGAATGGTTTATATAAACATAAGGGTGAGTGCCAATAACATATTTTCCGTGCCCAGCATAATCAACATGAAACTTCTCTTCCTCTGATAATTTATCTTCTGATTTAACTCTTGGCAATTTTGATATATCAACACTAAAAATCAATTCACCTTGCTTAAAATTCTTGCCAGCGAATAATCCCCTTCCGTGAATTTTAGACTTTTTAATAATAACTCCTTTAATTTTCATAAAACGAATTCCAAACTTCCTTGACTATTAAATTTAGATATGGTAATTTAAATTTAGATTTTGCTTCAGAAATGAAGCCCCGAGGAACCCAACCGAAAGGTTGGGTTCCGTTTTATTTAAAGGTTTCTTTCAATTTTTCTTTTATTTTTTGATAAACAACCGAATCCATTTTATCTAATCGTCTAATAAATCTTTTGGTGCTAATAGATTTAACTTGGGAAAAATTAATACTTCCGTTTTTATTATTATTAATAAAGTCAAAACAATATTGGTTATCTCGACTTCGGCTAGAGATAGGTAAAACTAAAACCGAATCCAAACTGTACTTTTTTACCACCAAAACCGGTCGTTCAAAATTTTCGTTCTTACCATTAATTTCCACACCTATATTTTGGCCTAAACTTACCCACCAAATTTCTCGTTCTTTAGGAAAAATCCGCCTTTGGGAAAAATGAATTTTTATTTTTAGCTTTGTCCAACCAACAAATCTTTCTAAAATTTCTTTTTGTTCTAACATACAATAAAAATTATTTTTTATAAAATATTTTTCTATTGAAAAATGTCCAGAAAACAAAAAATAATAAAAAAATGCTCGTGGAAATATAGATCGCTTGCAAATTCCACACTTTACCAATTACTCCGAAAATTGGCGTTAAAATTACGCCAAAAAAACAAATCAACAAATTACTAATTGAGGTAACCGTGGCTCTGCCAACCGAGCTAATATTGTGTTGAATTTTGCTGTCAATCAAAATTCTAAGTGGTGAAGTTATAAAATAAGAAAACAAAAGAACACCGATCGTTAAAATATTCGGTTGGTATCCGACAAAAAATAAAAGAACCGCCGCCAGCAGAGGAAAAACATAAAAAATCCAAATGGAATTCTTAAAATTGTGGGCATAGTAGGCGCCGATGGAATTTAAAATCGACCACAAAAAACCAACTAAACCAAAAGCAAAAATTGGCAGTCCGGCAATTTGATAATACAACTGATCAAATTCTTCAAGATTGCCAAAAATTGAAAGTCCAAATGAATAAGCAAAAAGAAACAACAAAATTTTATTTCCTTTTACTTCTCGGTAGGCAATTTTAATGTATTCAAAATAATGAATTTCTTCGGTTGATTTTATTTTGGCTGTTTCTTTAATAAACGCGGCAAAAATAGCCGAAAGCAAAAGAGGAATAACTGAAAATATTATAGCCCAGTCCAAATTGTAGTAGGCAATAAAGCCACCCAAAATCATCGAAATGGCTAAGGCAATATGAAAACAGGTTTTCTTTTTTCCAAGTACCTTTTCGTATTCGTCTTCTTTTTTAAACACAACAAGCTCGTCATACAACAAAGACTCGGTGGTTCCAGAAACAAACGAACTCCCAATGCTCCAGAATAGAAAACCCAGAGCATAGAGATAAAAATTGCCATCGGCTAAAAACCAAATTACGAAACAAAAAGATTTAACCAACGGAGCGATCATCAACATTTTTTTGCGACTCCAATAATCAGCTAAAGCGCCAGAAGGAATTTCAAACAACATGGCCGTCAAAGCCCACCAGGAAAGAAGTATCGAAATTTGAAAAACCGAAAGACCCCGAAGGCTAAAAAAGACGTTGTAAATAGCGTAGGCAAAAACAAAATCGTATAAAGACGAGCTTATTAAATAATTTCGAAGAAATGATTTATATTTTTGCGGTTCCATACCAATAGCAATACCTAAAAATCTAACTTTTTAGTTGTTTTAGAGATTTTTTAGATGATAAAAAATTCTGTCCGGTTACGACTTTTTTTCCGGTTTTTTGTTCCAGAGCTTTTCTGGCATCCTTGGCTATTTTACCACCTTTCTTGGCCGGAATTTTATTTTCCTGCAAACCCTTGGTTTGCATGGTTTCGGCAATCTGGCGTGTCGAGAGCTCGGCCAGAGCTGTAAAAATCAATTCTGCGTCAGACATGTGATCACGTAAATTTTGTGTTTTCAAACCTTTTAAATTTTTGTGTTCTTTAACGGTTAATTCGCTCCATTCCTCATGAATAATATTGGTTAAAATTGCATATTCGTCTGGCTCTTTGACCTGATTATCTTTCCAATAATCTGTTAATTTGTTTCGAATCTCCTGACCCATCATTCTTTGCTGAATCCATTTCTCGCTCCGACCCATTTTTTGCCAATAACCCCGCGAACGATTTAAGGCTTTTTCCGGATCAGACATTTCTTGAATTCTTTCATAACCAACTTTCGCTAACCAAAGTTTAATTGGTTCAGCTTTTTTAGAGGGAACAGATTGGATTAATCTCAGCAGGGTTTCAACATCAGCCATATCTGTTTCCCGTATTTTTCCGTCTTGGGCTATAGTTTTCAACCGGTCACATTTTGTGATCAGTTCGCTCCCCTCATTTTTTAATCGATTTTTAAGCGTGGACCAATAACTTTTAGCTTTTTTGTAATCGATCTGATTAGTGAGAACCGCGACTATGTCAATAACCGAAAAAAACCATTTTTCTTGTTTTTTATCCCATAATCTACGAACTTTTTGGCCTTCAAAAATCGCTAAGGAATTTTTATTTTTGGACATAAAATTCTCAAAAATATTTTTAAATTATTGTTTAAAAATTTTATACAAAGTCTCTTGACCAAAATTTTCGACCAATTCGATTTGTAAACCTAAGGCTTTTAATTTTTCATCATTCAAATAATTTAAGTCAGCTTCCGGTAAAGTAATTCCATAATAATAAAGTGGCGCCCGCAAAGCCAACTGCGGCAGCAGGGCGTAAGTTGTTTCGTCGCGCAAAGGATAACGAACTCGACGATCGGAAAAAAATAATTTATCGGCCCGGTCGACAACAATTACGGCGTTAGATTCGGTTAATTCCAAAACTCGGTTGTGGATGGTCGCTGTTTGAACCAAACGTTGACGCATTGGCCACAAAGCGTCGGCCGAAGAAAAAAAGACGGCGTAAACATTGCCACCGAACAAAAGGAGAAAACAAAAAACTGAAATTAAAACCCGAAATTTTTTAATCATCGGCCATTGAGTTAACCTAACAATTGTAGCCGCAATCAGCGGCGTAATCAAAACAAAAATTGGTAACCAATATCGCGTGTAAGAATTTCCGATCGTAATAGCTTTAACATCAGGATTATCAAAAATAAACCAACTACCATAAACTAATCCTAACCAAATAATTGTCGTCGTGGTCAAAAACAAATAATTCCAACACCAAACTCTTCGTTCGTCTTTATCGGTTCGTCGCGGCCAAACAAAAAACAAGCCAATGACCGCCGGAATCACCAACCACCAAAACATGTAAAGAAAATAATCCGCCAAATGTTGAAGAGCGGTCCGAGGGCGCAAACCAAACGGAGCCACGACATTCAACATCGTCTGAAAAAACGAACGACCATCTGTCGTCATGATTGTCGCGCCATCGGCCGGTTGATCCGAAACATTATTCAAATTAATTACCGAATCAGTGTCGATCATCGCGGCACTGCCAACAACGGTATAGCCGGTTTTAAACGGTCCGCCGTAAAGCGAGTTGTTTAATAAAAGAAGCGGCACAACGGCAATCACCAGTGAGACAAAAAATAAACTAACCGACTGCCAAGTAAGATATTTTCGTAAAATTATCAGACTTACAAAAACCGAAAAACCTAACCAAAAAACTTCAAACGTCCGCAACCAAAAAGCCAAACCTAAAAATAAACCAGCTAAAACAAAATCTAACCAACCAATTTTTTCTTTTAAGAATTTAATTGGCCGAACAACTAAAAAGAAAACCGTAAAAATTAAAAAACAAACAAAAACTACATTGTGCATAAGCGGCCGAGCTGACCAATACCACCAGGCTGGAAAAAACATCAAAAGCAAGGCTGACCATAAGCCAATTTGACGATCAAATATTTTTTTAACAATTGCATACCAAGCCAGAATGGCTAGAAAGGCTAGAAAAGGCGTCCAAATCGGTAATGACCGCAAACCAAAAATCTTACTCAAGCTACCAAGTAAAACCGGCAACCCAAGAAAACTTATTGGTAACAGTCTGGCTTCGACAGAAACAACACTGCGGGGAAAAAGAACATCGCCAAAAACCGCATTAAGTGACTCAAAAGAAAAAAGCCGACCTTGGGTGGCTAAAGTTTCTGAAAAAAAAGCATTAGCTGTTTCGTCGGGCGAAGAATAAGTCGGACTAACAAAAGATAAACAAAGAGCGGAAAAGAAAAAAAATAAACCAGCCGCACCTAAAATAATAAAGTCTCGACGGGTTTCAGATACCATAAGATAGAAGACTTAAAATCGCAAAAACTATTGCCAAAGTAAAAGTCCCCACCGAAACACTCCGAAATAAATCAAAATCAATCCAAAGCGAAATAAGTAAAAACAACACCCCAATCACTTGAAGAACCATTTTGACCTTGCCAAAAACATTGGCGCTAACATAGCGACCTTGAAATTTCCGAATCAAGCCGCCGCCAACAATAATCAATTCAATAAAAAGAATTAGTAAACCAAAATACAAACTAATATATTGAATAACAAACAACAAAACAACCATGCCAATAAGTAGTTTATCGGCGATTGGATCGACGAGGGTTCCCCATTCAGTAATTTGATGACGCAGACGAGCCAAAGAACCATCGATAGCATCGGTAAGGGCGGCAATAAAAAACAAAGGAACGCCAATAGAATATTGTTTGGTAATCAAAAACCACAGAACAAATGGCGTTAAAATTAACCGAAGAATGGTAATGTGATTAGGCCTAACAAAGCGAGGAATTAACGGAATTATTGTATATTTCATTATATGATCGTGCGGAAAAAGCCGATACGCATCGCGTTCGGCCAAAGGATGAAACTTTTTTAAAAGATTAAGAAATCTGGAAAACATGCTATGATATTTGGCGTATGAAACATTGGTTGGCTAGTGCCAAGTTTACCATATTAAGCGTAATTTTTCTAGTTGGTTTTGTCGCTAATGCCTTTCTCTTAACTTCACCGTTAGTGGCCGGATTTTTGCTCCTGCTTTTTATTTTTTTAATAATTACCGCTCTTGGTCGAGCAGCCGTGCCTCGTGAAGCCAAAGCCACCCAAGCTCTTTTTGGTTTTTTTATTTTAATTTCAACTATAGCAATTGTCGGCTCGGGATTTTATTATCTTGCTTCTTTTACTGCTCCGGTGGCCATAACCATGGTTTTATTATCTTTGCCTTTGGCCTGGTTACTTTGGCAAAGAATTCCACCAAAAGAAGACGTCCCAATCAAAGGACACGATCCGCTTACTGGGCCAACAGCTTTCTTAACCAGAAGCGGAACCCTAATCACCGCCATTATTATCCTTCTTTTCACAGCGGCTGGTTTTATCCTTTCTCAATCAAGCACTGAACAAGCTATTAGATCACCCTGGGAAGTTACCAATCCAATAATTTTTTTAATTTTTGGTCTAGCGATTAGCCTTCTGGTTTTTCTTCTTTTACGCGGACACGAACGCTGGTTTTCGGCACCTCTTGTCTCAATGGCTTTATTTATCTTTTTAGCCGTCGCTTTTTTAATCTTTCCTTTGGGTTATGGCTTTGACTCTTTTATCCATCGCGCCACAGAAAATCATATTGCCGAGTTTGGCACCATCACGCCTAAACCTTTTTATTACATTGGTCAATACGCCATAATTTTATTTTTTCATTACGCTTTTCTTTTACCCATCGATTGGTTAGATAAAATTTTGGTTCCATTACTCACGGCTCTTTTATTGCCTTTGACCTGGCTCATCGCCGCGGCTCATCTTTTAAAAAATAAAAAAACTGCTGTCGCGACTCTGGCTTTTTTGTTTCTAATTCCCCTTTCGTCTTTTGTTGTCACCACACCTCAAGGACTAGGTAATCTTTGGTTTTTAATTCTGATTCTTTTAGCCACACCACGGCTCACCGATAAAAACAATTTACCTATCTGGCCGCTGGTCGTTGGTGGGCTGGCCACTGCCCTAATTCACCCAATTGCTGGCATCCCTGCCCTGCTGTTTTTAGGTCTAATGGCTGCCAATCCCAATGACCAAAAACAAAAATATCCGCGTTTAGCCCAGGTTTTTTCTTGGATAATTATTTTGTTCGGCAGTTTGGCTCTGCCAGCCACCTTTATTATTAACAGCCTGCGTTCTGGCCAGGGTTGGGGCTTAAACTTTCTGGCTTTATCCCCAACCGCGCTTATCCACAACCTGCACCTCGATTTATTTTTTGCCAATCGTTTTTCACCAATTTTGGATTTTGTTTATCTTTTTGGCTGGAATCAAATTTTATTGCTTTTTATCGGAGCACTCGTGGGGTTAATTTGGGCGTGGCGTAATTCAGGGGCGACCGGTTTACCCACCGTAGCCCTAGCGAAGGTGGGCCGGTCGCCCCTACGGATATATGCTGCCATGACGGCGATTCTCGTAATCAATTTTCTAATCCTTAATTCGGCCGTGGATTTTTCTTTTCTCATTGATTACGAACGCGGCAATTATGCGGCTCGTTTAATCCCGTTAATAATTTTTTGTTTGATTCCCGGCCTAATATTTTTTGCTGGCCACTGGTTTTCCTCTCTTGAAAAAAAACCACTGGTCTTAAAAATCTCCTCGGCTATTTTATTGTCGGCTTTAATTGTTTCTAATTTTTATCTAACTTATCCTCGACAAGATGCTTATGAAACCAATCACGGTTATAATCTTAGTTTGGCCGACATTGCCGCTGTCACCGACATCGAACGCGACGCGGCCGGAGTTGACTATGTTGTCCTGGCCAATCAAATGTCTTCAGCTGCGGCCATAAAAGAATTTGGCTTTAAAAAATATTATAACGACCAATTTTTCTATCCCATTCCCACTGGCAATCCGCTTTATCAATTATTCTTAAAAATGAACGACCACCCGGCTCGTGAAACTGCCTTAGCGGCCATGGATTTACTCGAGGTTGATCGAGTTTATTATTTGGTCAGCAATTACTGGTGGCAATCAGAAAAAATTGTCGAAACAGCTAAAACGAATGCTGATGATTGGTGGGTAGTGAATGATGGAAAAATTACAGTTTTTGAATATAAGCGTTAATAACGTTTGACAATAATAACGTAACACGTTATTATTAGATTATTGTTATGAAAAAGCCTAAGCCAATTCATCCGGGAGAAATTCTCAAAGAAGAATTTCTAAAGCCTTTAGAAATCAGCGAATATCGTTTAGCTAAAAACATCAGCGTCCCGGCCAGAAGAATAAATGAAATTACTCATGGTCAAAGAGCTATTTCGGCTGATACAGCTTTACGTTTCTCTTTATTTTTTGGCAATTCCCCACAATTCTGGTTGAACCTCCAAAACAAATATGACTTAGAAATCGAATCAGAATTATTTTTAAAAACTCTAAAAAAAGAAGTGGTGGCTTGGCAGTATTCATTGGCTTAAAAAAACAAAAGCGCGGACAGCAGGCCGTAGGCTCTTGCCGTCCGCGCGAGTGCACGAACTTTCGTTTTCCTCCTATCGGATGATGGTGATGTCAACTCCGGGATTGGCCGCAAGAATCGACCCCTCGGCCGTTGGGTAGTCGAAACGTTGCCCTTCCGACACTCGGCACAGCTGAAGTCCGTTCGCCAAGAGGAGCTTGTTGAGCTGATCCAAAATGTCGGTATAGTTAGTCTCTTTCAACCAATAGCAACTGAAAAAAGACCCGACGCACCTTTTCGTAGCAAGCGTCGAAAACCTTGTCCATTGCATTGGAAGCGAGGCTTCTAGCCTGTTCCTGATCTTCGAACATAGCCAAAAACTTCTTAAACCAATCATTGGTAAACTCCGGTCTTATCATCTCGTCAGACAAAAAGAAAAGAGTATCCCCTTCGAGCTGCTCCAGTTTGAGCTCACCCGCAACCAGCCTTTTGATCATTTCTGCGAAGTCGAGAACGAAAAGCATGTGAATCCTCCTGGGTTTTTACCCAATTTATCGGTTTTCGTATCGTTCATGTGGCTTTCTAAAATATCACAAAAAGGACAGTTTGTCAACCGTCCCACCAAAAATCTGCCTTCTAAACCTCAAATTCCCTTTGATCTGGCTCGATTTTTAAAACAATCCTCTCTTTGGTAACTGGCTGAAAAAATGATAACTCAACAGCTGACAAGGAAATGCGGCCGCCGCGTGGGATATGGGAGCCGTATTTTTTATCGCCGACAATTGGGGTGCCCAGTGAAGCCATGGCCACCCGGATTTGATGCGAACGACCAGTGCGCGGTTCGACTTCAATCAAAGAAAAAGTTTCCCGACCCCGAGTGCCGTCCAGAGGTTTGGTTTGTTGTTTAATCTCTAAAACCCGATAAACCAACTCGGCCCTTTGAGCCCCAACCACTGGTTCGTCAAAAGCTTCAACAATATTGGTTTGATGATCCTTTTTTAAATATTGGATAATCACCCCTTTTTTAATTTTTGGTTCGCCTTCAACCAAAGCCAAATATTTTTTTTCCACCTCACGTGAAGCAAACTGTTCAGACAAACGCGAAGCACCTTTGCTGGTTTTGGCAAAAAGAACAATGCCACCGACTGGCCGATCTAAACGGTGAACCAGGCCTAAAAAAACATTACCGGGTTTTTTTTCACGCTCCTTAATAAAATCTTTAACCTCGTCCATTAAAGAGGGATCACCGGTTTGATCACCTTGAGTTAAAAGACCGTGGGGTTTAACCACGGCTAAACAGTGATTGTCTTCGTAAAGAATTTTTAAATCAATTAACACATTATTTTTTCTCTTTAACTAAATTAGTCATTAATACCTCTAAGTGGTCAACATAAGATTTTAAAGAATAAGCCGCCACCGAAGCCTGAATTGCTTGATAGCGTTGGTGAAAAACTACTACTTCATCGGTAAAACTTTTAATAATTTTAACTAACGATTGAACATTGCCCGGCTCAATTAAGTAACCATTGTTGCCGTGCTGAATTAATTCACTTAAGCCGCCAATATCTGAAGCAATCACTGGTACGCCAGACTGCAAACTTTCGTAAATAATTGTCGGCGAATTTTCTAAACAACGCGACGGCACCACCACAGCATCAATGATGGAAAAAAGATTTTCTAAACTATTAGTGGAAACAAAACCGTGATAAATAATTCGTTTATCTTTTGCGCTTTGCTTTTGTACCAAAGACGCATAGGTGCCACTGCCGGCCACGTGGAGCTCAACCGGAATTTCTAATAAATTAACCGCTTCCAATAAATCAAAAATTCCTTTGTG
Source organism: Candidatus Uhrbacteria bacterium (assembly GCA_043808565.1). Classification (GTDB taxonomy): domain Bacteria; phylum Patescibacteriota; class Patescibacteriia; order UBA9934; family GWF2-40-263; genus UBA12403. The sequence continues at coordinate 16,602 of JAZDEQ010000040.1, forward strand.
ACGTTCCAGTTGGCCAGCAAAAAGCAGACGCAAGGGTCCAGGCGAGCGAATACCACGTGAAGAAAGCGGAAAATCCGGGACTGGATTAGGTAGAACTCGAACCTCGGTGTTTTTAAAAAACCCACGCTGTTGGTAAAAACCAGCTAAAAATTTTGATGGCGAGAGAACTAAATTTGGTTCGCCTATAACTCGTTGAACTAAAATTTCATAAGGCCGTCTTAAAAATCGTTCCAACAAATTTTTCTTTTCGCCAACCATTAGTAGACCACTGGGCACTGACAGTTGAACGTCATGAACTGTATGGACCCAAGGTAGCCGCAGATTCTTTATGGCCAGTGGACTTCGCAAGCCCAAACCTTTTAAATTATGCGTTAGGACCAAATCTGGTTTTTCTAAAACTAAAATTTTTTCTATTTGTTTGGCTGGCCAAGAAGAAAATAAATCAATGGCATGCCAGATGGCTCTTAAAAAATAAGGATGCTTATGATCATTTAAAACATGGTATAAATTCAATGGAAAAAATCGATAAACTTTTTCGCCCAAAGCTTCATGAATGACTGGTTCCAAAGAACTTAAACCCGAAAAAGACATGGTGGAAATAACCACCACTTCATGTCCGCGCTGCAAAAGCTCGGCAACAATTCGTTGGACGACTTTTTCAGCTCCACCGCGACTGATTGGCGGATATAAATTTGTTAGGACCGCGATCTTCATATTGTTTTTGTAGAAAACGTAGAAATCGTAGAAGCCGTAGAAAACGTAGATTGTTGGATTTGATTGACTGTAAAAATCATGGAATGTTAAAATCCAAACTTCCGTGTTTAACTCCGCTAAAAAATCTACGATTTCTACGTTTTCTACGATTTCTACGCCTTACAATTTCCCAACCAACTCAAGATACACCTTTTCCATTCGTTCAATCAATGGCCCCCAAGCAAAACCTTGTTCGGCCCGAAGTCGCGCGGCTGTGCCAAATTTTTTTCTTTTTTCTTCATTATTCAATAATTCTTCAATGGCCGATTGCAATTCCCGAACATTTTCTGGCTTAACCAAAAGTCCGGTTTCTTGGTTTTTTACCACACTTCGTACGCCCGGTAAATCAGAAGCAATACTGGGAATACCACTGGCCGCGGCCTCTAAAGCCACTAATCCAAAAGCTTCAGAACGATCGGTTGAAGGAAAAACATGAATATCAGCCGCTCGATAAAAACGCGATTTTTCGGCTTCAGAAACCGAGCCTAAAAATTTTATTTTATCCGCCAAGCCAAAAACTCGAGCTTGGGCGGCAAAAGTTGATCGCAGATCACCGTCGCCAATAACCAACAATTGCCAATCTTTGTTTTCTAAACCACTCAAAGCTTCAATCAAAACTGCCAGACCTTTAAAATAATGAGCTCGATCCAAACCGCCGACAAACAATAAAACTGGTGTGGTTTTATTTATCGACAAGGATTGACGCAAGGCTTCGTCTGACCCGGGTGAAAATTTTTCTAAATCAATACCAAATGGCAAGATAATAATTTTTTCCGCGGCCCCGGGAATTTTATGCAAAGCACAAGTGTCAGCATAATCTTGCGAGCTAACAAAAATTTTATCAACTCGCTCAACCACCCAAGGAAAAATTGCTCGCCGATGAGCGTCAAAAACTGCCTGTTTCCAACCGCTGGCCACATTGTCCATATGATAAGTCATAACCAATGGCTGGTGCGGCTGTAAATATTTTCTAATAATCAGTGGTTCGGCCCCGCCAAAAAATGGATAATGTAAATGAACTAAATCAAAACCTTTGAGACGATAAGCCAGCGATGGCACAACGCCGGTATTTCCCCAATGCAGTGGCGAAGGAATCCGATGAACGTATTCCGGATCGCTAATTGTCTTTTCATAACGTGGGGTAAAAACGTGAACCTTGTGGCCCAGCTCGCGAAGACGTTCGGTATACTCAAAAGCCACGGCCCCCATGCCGCCGCGATAAGGCGGATAAGTTGAAACGACTTGAGCTATTTTCATATTGTTACTAATCTACTAATCTTCACAAATCCTACTAATTAAAAGAGGAAGTAGATTATTCTTTTATTATTATCCAGTATTCGTAGCCAATTCGTAGATTGGTAGGATTCGTAGATTGGTAGGATTTGTAGCTAAATTCGTAGATTAGTAACAACCAGCAGAAAAAATTTTACTTCTTCAGCCGCTTAGTAACCTCTTCATTAATCTTAGAAAGATTTTCTTCCATTTTTTCTAACTTTAATCTGACGCGGAAAATAAAATAAAATAAAACGGCAATGGCCAAATAAGCGACAACTTGGATGGCAGGAACCGAAAAACCCAACGAAGCCACCAAACGGTCAAGCTGTTTTAAAAATAAAACTAAAACCAAAGTTGCCAACCAAAAAATTAACCAAAAAACAAACTCTCCAGTGGAAACTACACCCTGACGTTTTTGCCAACAAAGTTTGGTAATAAAAAAAATAATAACTAATATGGCCACTAACAACTGAATCATAAAACTAGCTTAATTTTTTTATAAAAATATCTTTAAGAATTTTGAAACCACCAGAAAATTTCTGTCCAAATTCATGATAAATAACCGTAATCGGAACTTCAATCGCTCGCCAGCGTTCACCAACAACTAAGGACAAAATTTCTGAAGCATGAGCCATACGATCTTGACGCCATTCAAGCTGGCGACCAACAGCTACTGTAAAAGCCCGAAAACCTGATTGTGGATCAGTTAATTTTACATCAAATAAAGCTCGATTTACCAATCGCGCCAAAGGATAAATAAAATACTGCTTTAGCCAAGGCATTTTAGTGGTGCTATCCAAAAACCGCGAACCAAAAACCACATCGGCTTTCTCATCGAGAAGCGGTTTGACTACTCTGGCAATATCTTCGACGCGAAACTGTCCATCAGCATCAAAATGAACAATAATTTCCCCGCCATTTTCTAAAGCCCAATGCGTCCCAGTCCGCAAAGCCGCACCTTGTCCGCGATTGATAATATGACGCAAAACTATGGCGCCGGCTTTTTCGGCCAAATCGGCTGTATTATCTTTTGAACAATCGTCGACAACCACCACTTCGTAACCAGCCGCCAAAACATTTTTCACAACTTCAAAAATCCACCTTGATTCATTGTATGCGGGAATAACGACAACGATTCTCATAATTATTTTATCACCTCGTCTAAAACCTCATCGATCATCTTTGATAAATCAACTTCTTGACCTTTTTGTATTCTGGAAATTGTTTCAGCTGCTAAAATTCTGTCTCGAACTTGACCAATAATTCTTGGCAAAATTTCTGGATCATCAGAAGCAGCTTCTTGAACTAAATCATTGGCCTCAACAGTACCAGCGACTTGGCCAAGCATAGAATGAAGCTCGCTTTGCCAATTTTCATTTCGCCATTTATTTTCTCGGGCCGCTTTTCTGGCCAAAGCCGGAATTTTACCAATTTGATCATTTATTAATTGTTCAATATCTGTTGGATTAGAATCTTCTTCAGCCAGCGATAATCTTGCTTGTTGAAAACGTATAGCAATTAACCGAGTTTCGGCCGACGTTCGAGTAGCTCCTCTTGAATTTTCAAAAATCACTTCCAGTGTCCGAAAAGTTTCTTCTAGCGATCCTTGAATTCTGGCTCGTAGTTCACCTAAAGCTTCGATGTTTTTTTCTTGTTGTCTTCTTTCTTCTACTTTTTTTCTATTGGCTTCTGTTTTTACTTGCTCGGCCGCCTCGCCTGAAGCTTCCAACCAGTTTTCTTTAACTATTCTCCATCGTTGCCCGTCTAAAATCACCTGATCTCGCCTTAAATAAGGTCCGAGTTCAGATAATGACGGTTCCGAAACCAAAACCCGTTCTGTTTGACTAACTGTGTCAAACTTCTCATTAAAAACTGGCTCGTCAACTTCGGTTCTAACTCTCTCTGGCATTAAACGCCGGGCTTGGCTTAAAGTTAAAGGGTGTAGAGCAGTGGCATATTGCTTTTCTGGACCGCCGGTGGCGACAACTATAAAAAGCCCAGTATCTTCTTCCTCGATTAAATCTTCGGAAATTTCAAATTTCCCTGATTCTCTTGATTCTCTGTCATTACGAATTTGCCATTCCTTCCAGCCAAAATTTCTTAAAGATTCCTCTCTTTCTGTTACAGCTCTTGCTATTTCAGCTCTTGATGACAAAACTGGACCTTTATCACCAAAAGCTGAACGGCCTGATCTTAATCTATATCCATGTCCATCAGAAAAACTTAATTCATGGAAAGGACCAATGTCTTCGAAAAAAGCTAAATTTTCCGGCATGGCTCTGACAAGACATTCTGTAAGTTGTTGATAACTCAAATTGCGGATTCGGTCAGCCGTAACTCTAAAATCAAAATTTTTATTCCAACGTTCAAGCACTGCTTTAATGTGCCTTAAAGATGCCAGCTGAACTCCTTCGGGAACATTTCCGGTTAAACAAAAATCGGCCAAAATTCGTAGCCGCAACAAAATATCAGATCGAGTTTTAAATTCTGTGGCTATTTTATCTTGGTCGTTAAAACTATCTTCAAAAATTCGATCTTGACGCAAACAAGCGGCCGCAGCTAAACCAATATCTCTTTCGCCAATAGCTTCAAGTTCCAAAACCAACTGGCCAATCTGTGGTTCGACATCTAATCTCCGGGCCATTTTTTCAGCCGCATTTAATTTTATTTCTGGTTCTCTGTTAATTTCTTTTTCTTCGTCTGGTTGATAATCAAATCTCCTTTTAGACAAACGAGGAAAATCTTTAGGGTTTATCCCAGCCGCTGATACTTTACTATCAAACTCCACCTCTTTCTCGCCCCATAAATCAAAAGAAGCATCCAAAAATTCGTGATGTTCTGACGAAGACCTGAAACTCGCCTCGGTAGTTAATCGATAGCAAGTCCCCTGCTCCTTAGCAAAAGCCGCACGACGAAAAGCTTCGTGGGGCGGAATGGTTGAATTGCTTCTTGGGTCTGAAACCGCCGAACGACAAGTATCGACAACCACGTCAAATTTTTTGCTCACGCCTAACATTTCAGCTGGTAAAGTTGAAAGAACAATAACTGGTTTATCTGGCTTTTCCACAAAAGCTGTGCCTAACTGAATTCTTAGTCTTTCTTCAAGTGGAGTTTCTGAAGATAAAAGCCAAATATAATGACTATTAGTTTCGAGAAGATTTGGATTGTTAGTTCTAGTGCTTGATTTTCTGACTTTATCAAAAAATTCCGTATGGCTACCTAACTTAGTAACATCTTTTAGCATCTGACCATTTCGCAAAAAAATCATAACATCTTGATCGGCATGAATTGTGCCACCAAGAATTTGTTGTAATAATTCGCTGACTCTTTCGGTTTCATTAATTCGTCGGGCACCTTCTGGTTCATAGTGAATGTCTTCGGGCAGACGAATTTCCTCAGCCCCGCTTCGCTGTTCAAAAAACATCTCAGCTTCTGGATCAGTACTAAAAAAATCGGCCAGGAACTTGGCTTTTTTAGCATCACGAGAAACTAAAATAATTGTCGGGGCCCGATCTTTATCTTTCCAATATTTAAGGGCTGAGATAAGCAACTGACTGGGTACGTCATCGGCCTCGGCGGCATCGATAACTATGGCGTAAACATCGTCTCTGTTCATTCGCCCGTCTAAAACTAAACGCGCTAAGTTACCTTTAGCACTAACTCCGATCCGTGTTTCACCCGGGGTTATTTTTTCTCCTTGGCCAGTGGCATAACCAACAAAACCGCCAACTTCTGAGTCTAAACTAATGGCCGCGGAAATCGCATAAGCTCCGGCCATGGCGTTTTCTGCGCTTTGCGTACCAACAACTACATTTCGATGTTTTGGCTGATCAATCCGTCTATCCTCTAAATCCCATTCCGCGGCCGTGGCCATAAGAATGGCATCACGAAGGGTTCCTTGTACTACAACAACGGCGTCTTTTGAGGAAAAAGTTTCTGATTCTAATATCATCCCTTGACGTCTCTCTAATTCTTGTTTTGTTTTTTCCTTGGGACCCAAAGCTTGGCGCAATCTTTGTTGCCAGCCGCGTTCGACAACTTCTTTACTTTCTCTCCCCGTTTCACGGCTAGGATCAAAATGACCTCTATCAAAAAATAAACTCATAAAATTTACTAGCCCAACGACGTCAGCAAAATTTTATTAGCTTTAACGTATTCAACAGTTTTTCGTAAACCGTCTTCCAATCGAGTAAGCGGAATCCAGCCCAACTCCTTAGCTTTAACAATATTGGGCAACCCTAATTCAGTTAAAAATAATAATGAATCTTCAAAAACAATTTTTGAGGTTGAACCAGTTAAACGCAAAATCATTTCGGCCACGTCTTTCATTTTAATATCAACATCACTGCCAATATTTATTGGTCCGACACCGATTGGAGATTTCATGACCCGCAACAGACCATCGACGGCATCGCTAACATAACAAAGCGAAGTGGTAAAATTTTCATTACCATAAATAACCAAATCCTTGCCATCCATAGCGCTTAAAACAAAATCCGGAATAAGTTGACCATCAAAAAGTGTCATGCGCGGACCATAGGTTCGAAAAACCCGAGCGATTTTAGTTTCCAAACCATGAACCTGGTGATAGGTTTCAAACATGGTTTCAGAAAATCGCCGACCTTCATCGTAACAACCACGTGGTGTTAGATGAGCCACACAACCCATATCATTTTCATTAAAAACTTTTCGCCCTTCGCTTCGTGATCCATAAACCACCGAACTCGAAGCTAACAAAATTTTAGCTCGATATTTAACCGCGGTTTCTAACACATGATAATTACCGACTGAATTGGCTAATAAGGTTTGAATTTTAAATTGATCAAAATTTTTGATCGACATGGGGCAAGCCAAATGATAAATTTCCTGCACACCCTGAAAAGCAATTTTAAAAGCTGATAATTCACTAAATTTTTCTAAATCAAACGGCTGGTTAATATCCAACCGCAAAAACTGAAAATCAGGATTAGCTAATAATCCTTCAATGTTCCGCGGATGCGAAGTGGCAAAATTATCTAAACAAATCACGTGGGCGTCTTCGCGCAATAGTCGTTCGCAAAGAAACGAACCAATAAACCCAGCTCCGCCAGTGACCAGGATATTTTTTTTGCCAGAAATGTATTCGGACATATGTAAAATTTTCTCAAAGTGTATACAAATCTACTAATTTGGCTACAAAACTACAAATATTTAAACCTAAAAAAATTCGTAGTTAATTCGTAGATTAGTAGGATTAGTAGCTAAATTAGTAGATTAGTAACAACCAGCAGCCCAACTTACCAGCCTGCTACAAATATACCATTTCCCAACGATTCTTCAAAAGGAAAAAAACCACCGATGTTAATACCAACAGAATTAAAAACTCGTAAATGCGGGCCGCCGCCTGGACCGGCGGCGGTATAAATTTCCGCCGTACCACTATCGTCTAAATCGGCTACAGCTATTCGCACACCGCCGCGGAACATTTCGTCATAAGCAAAGAATGAAGTAGTTACGGTTCCATCAGCTTTGAAAGCTCGAACGTGTGGCCCACCACCATAATCAGTACCAGTGACAATTTCATCTTTACCGTCACCGTCCAAATCTCCGGTTTCGACGTAAATACCTTTATCATAAGTTGTGGCATAAGCATAAAATTGACGAACAAAAGATCCACCGCCCTCATAAATTTTTACCATCGGCGAAACACCACTACCACTACCGCTACCGACGATAATTTCATCGGCTCCGTCGCCGTCAACGTCACCGGCCGCAACTCGCAAACTTAAGGTCGAGTTACCAAACGGTTTGATAAAACCATCTTGCTCGCCGTTCAGCGAAAACCACCGGACTTCCCCGTTGCCACCAGCTTCTGGCGAAGTCAAAATTTCATCAACCCCATCATTATCAAGATCACCAACGCCAACAAAAATTCCCTGGGTCAAATTGATATTGTAAGCAAAAAATTGTCCGACCAATGTTCCGTCAATTTCAAAAACTCTCACTTGCGGACCGCCGCCGGGTCCAGCTCCGGTAATAATCTCGTCAACTCCGTCACCGTCAACATCACCCATGGCTAAACGCACGCCACCAGTAAAACTTTGATCATAAGCATAAAACTCCGCGTGCTTATTGCCAGCCGCATCAACCACTCGTGCCAAAGGATAATCTCCGGCCGGTGCCACCGCTAAAAAACCACTAGTTGACCTTTCAAGAGCCACTGGAGCGGCTGAAGCAAAACTCGGAGCTAAAGCTAGAGCTTTGGCTAAATTCAATCGTCCAGCACCAATTTGACCAGCTTGTTCTTTTTCGGTTGCTGGATCAACTGAGAGTTGTAAAACTAATTTAACTTGCTCGGGCGTAATGCCCGGAAAAGCCGCGCGAAGTAAAGCGGCGGCTCCAGAAACCATTGGTGCGGCCATTGAGGTACCGTCCCAACCACCAATATAATAATCAGTTAAATCTGAATAATCATTGTCTTGCAAAAGCGCACTAAAAATCGAAACCCCAGGCGCGGCAATATCCGCGCAATCAGAACCATAATTAGAAAACTCAGCTCGCGCATCATTTTGATCGGAAGCCACCACACCAATCACATAATCTTCCAAACCGTCTTCGCTTTTAAAACAAGCTGGATAAATTGGCGTGTCATTAACGCTTGTCCCATTGTTCCCAATCGCCGCCACCACAATCACGCCAGCTTCGTGAGCTTCTTTTATGGCTTGCCAAAAATTGGTATCAAAATCCGTGCCCGTCAAACTAAAATTTATAACATCAGCTCCGTTCTCCACTGCATACCGAACCCCCTTGGTCGCCCGAGAAGAATCGCCAGAACCAAAACGATCCAAAATCCGGACTGGCATAATTTTGACTTGCCAATTGAGCCCAGCAATACCTTCAGTATTATTTGTAGCCGCGCCAATTGTACCAGCCACAAACGTGCCATGTGAAACCGCATCAGCATCAAAAGATCCTTGGCTAAATTCCGGATCAACCGTGGCATCACGTTTTACAAAATCCCAACCATTTACATCGTCGACAAAACCGTTATTGTCATTATCAATTCCATCGCCAGCCACTTCGTCGCTGTTTACCCAAATCTGATCAACCAAATCCGGATGGTTGGTATCAACCCCCGTATCTAAAATCGCCACCACGACTTCATCAGAACCAGTTGAAACATTCCAAGCGTCATAAGCATCAATGGCCGTCAAATACCATTGTTCACTTAAAAATTCATCATTAGGCGTTAAAGCAAAAACTGGCAAGGAAAAAAATAAAAAACCTAAAATAAAAAAACTCGCCAAAAATTTCATAAATTTTTAAGTGATGGAGTCGTGAAGTCGTGGAGTGATGGAGTTAAGGAAGACATTTTTTTTAAAAAATAAAATTCCAAAACTCCGCGACTCCATAACTCCAAAACTCCACGACTTTAATCGCCTTGACTTGCCACCCGTTTTTCCTTAGCTTCGGTAATCTTTTGCTCAATACCTTGATCGGTAGGCTCAAGTTGTTTAGCTATTTGATAATGCGAAAGCGCTCGCGAATAGTCCCCTTCAGACAAATACCAATCACCCAAACGAACCAATAAAACTGGCATTTGCCCTAAGGTAGCAATAGCTTCTTCGAGAATAGTTTGCACTTCAGCGTGACGAGCCGGAAATTTTTCATCAATTAAATTAACCAGCTTGATATAAGTCACTTCCCAAGGACTGGCGGCCAAAGCCGCTCGCCAATGACTTTCGGCTGAGACAAAATCACCCATTTCGTAAAACGCTTGCGCTAAATTTTCATGAGCCGGGGCATCTTGTGGGTTAATAGTCAAAATATGTTCGTAATCTTCTTTGGCGCCAGCCAAATCACCAAGTTGATATTTAAAATTACCCAATTGTAACCATTGAGAAACATCAGCCTTAACTTTTTCATCACTGGCCATTAAAGCCTCAAGATCAGAAACTTTTTGTTCCAAACTGGTTTGCATCTCAGCCGACAAACCGCGATCAGCATATAACGTAAGATTTGGCGATTCTGGTTCACCCGAAAATAGCTTAGGCGAATTTTTTTCCAGCCGCCAAACCAGCCCAGCAACCAGCAAAACCAACACGGCCAAAATAAAAATTATATTGCGGATAGATAATTTAGGTAACTTCATATTGAGAAAATTATAGCGAAAAACTGAGGGAAAGGCAAGTTAAAATACCTCCTCTCCCCTAACCCCTCCCCTACTTTCGGGTTAAGGGGAGGGGGAAGTTGGTGGTTGGGTTGATTCCTCTCCTCTCCCCCTTCGCCGGGCTTCGGGGGACCCGCCCGTAGCTTTAGCGAAGGCGGGTAACTCCTCAGGGCAATCGCACTTAAATCCCCAATGTTTTTAACAAATAGTTTTCATCCCATCCGGCCTTGTGGCGTTTAGCTTTGATGCCGGCTTTGGTGGTTATGTCCTGTTTAAGGAGGGCAAGAGTAATCTTTCTCATAAGGATA